>JBEKWK010000046.1:0-12002 GCA_049513175.1 FCB group bacterium | reverse complement strand
AAGCTCTGTCATTCAATGGAAGCAATACTAGCGCATATACAACCGAGATGAGACCTATTAATGTTTACGTTTATTATATTATTAAAGTAAAATAAGAGTTTACCATGAAAACAAAATTAATATATTTTACTATTGTTTTTGTTGTGGGAATATTATTAAATATCCCAATGCAGGCACAAACAACAAAGCTACAAAGTCCTACTGTAAGTTCGGGATACACTAAAATGAGTTCAAATAATTTTCATCTCGATGTTATAGCAGGGCAAGTTGCCGCAGGTAACTCAAAAGGGAGCCAGGTTAATGGCGATATTGGATTTTTGCATCGTACTTTTAGTATAACTACAGTACCGGATATAAACCAAAATGGCGGAACAAATTCAATTTCTATCATTAATTATCCAAACCCTTTTTATGAGGATACCCGATTCCGGTTCGAATTGAAAGGAAATGATAATGTACTTCTAACTATTTTCGATGAAAGTGGGAAAGATATTGAAACACTTGTTAATGGTGAAATGATAGCCGGTACATATGATATACAGTTTCATGCAAAAGAGCTGGCATCCGGTGTGTATATTTATAAATTCAAAACAAGTACAAAGGAAGAATCCGGGAAAATTGTATTAGTAAAATAAAATCGTTAGAGATTAATAAGTTTATACTAATTGTTTATATTAAAAATGTCGTTTTTTAATGTAAATGCTGGTTTTTATATTCTAAATTCATTCTCACAATTATTGCAATGGTAAATCCTTTTCGGTTTAAGTGGGAAAAAGAAAAATAAAGATAATATAAATCTGAATAGGAAAAATTTTATTTTTTTGGGATTATCAATTGATATATTCATTGATTTGCACTTGGGACATGTAATTATTTCATCCTTGGGGATTGACCTGTCTGAGGGAGAATCAAATAAAACAGATAAGGCATATTGATAATCTTTTTCAGAGATATTCAATTTAATTCCGCCAATTGCAAAACCGTAAACAGGATTGATTGAGCTGGTTATTTCATCAGTTAAAAAACAAGTTATACCCGAATCCTCAAGTTTACTTTTTATAAGATTAGCCTGAAAGGAATTATCAAAGCTTTGTAATACTATTGTTTTGTTCTTGTCCATTAGTGTAAAATATCAGAAACATTTATAATTTAATACAAAATTAAAAAAGGATAGGTATTTTCATATCCTTATTATTCCTGTTTGCTATATCTTTTTTCTAATTTTTCTTTTCTTTAGGATAACCGACGGTTTGAGAAAGAATAATTTTTTGATTTGATTTAAGATTTAGTTTCTTTGATAACGCTTCTTTGTCAATAAAGGCACGTACAACCACTTCTAAACCTTCCGAAGCACAATAGAGATAAACATTCTGGGCTATAAATCCGGCATCGGCGGCACTATATATAATTTTATCTTCATCATTACTTTTAACTATTTTTGAAAAATCGGCTATATAAATTAAATTCAGTGGTGCATCCTTTACAAAATCCTGCTTACCGGCAAATGCTCTCAAATCCCCTTCTATAACAAGTTGAAGGCAATTCTCTTTTGCGTTATATAAATAAACTCCATCAGCCAAAGTCAAATAAATGTCAATTTCCTGGTTATTCATTGCAGAAGGTGCAGTCCTTTTATTTGCTTCAGGGCGGTTTATTCCGTCTGCAGCCCAAAGTAAATTTGACAATGTTTGCATTGGAAGAGGCTTGGTACTAAATTCACGGGATGAATGCCTTAGTTTCAAAGCTTGCATCAAAGGTTTTCCGATGTCGGTTTGTGGTGATGGTAATGTTATAGTTTTTAAATTATCAGAAAAAGTATTTGAAATTACAAAAATAAATAAGAACAATAAACAAACAGAATTTTTCATATTAAACCTTAATTGTTAATAATAGGATTCAAATTGAATAATAATGAATAATCGTTGTACAAACGCTATGCGTGATATATATAATTATTTTTTCTGATACTTAGTACCGGAGGAGGGAGTTGAACCCCCGACACATGGATTATGATTCCATTGCTCTAACCAACTGAGCTACTCCGGCGGTTATAGAAAGTAGAACTTAGAAATAGAAGTAGAAATAGAAAAGAATTAAAAGAAGAAAAAGCAAAGAACAAAAAGCCCGATGCATAAAGCAAGTGAGCTATTCACAAAAAACAGAACTACAAAAATACGAAAAATCAGGAGCTTTCTAAATATCTTTTTAATTCATCGCGTAGTTGTGCCGCACGTTCGTAATTCTCATCGGATATGGCTTTCTCCAATTGAAATTGTATTTGCTCGGCTTTTGTTTTGGGTTTAGAGGGGTCGTCTTTAACTTCGGATTGTTTTTTTATTTTATTAATATTATCATCTTCGTCTGTATAATCAGGCTCCTCATCCTGTGGTATTAAGCCGGTTTCTTCAAGAACATCCGAATGTACATAAATAGGAGAGTGGAATCTTACTGCAAGTGCAATGGCATCGCTTGGACGGGCATCTATCTCTATATCGCCGTCATCGAAAATTAATTTTGCATAGAAAGTGCCTTCACGCAATTCATTTATATAAACTTCAGAGAGACTTGCCCCAAAACTATCAATAATTGATTTGATTAAATCATGCGTCATTGGTCTTGGCGGGTTAACTCCTTCCATTTCAAGGGCGATAGCCTGAGCTTCAAATGCACCAATAATAATTGGCAACCTTCGATGCCCTTCTACTTCTTTCAAAATCAGGGCATAAGCATTATTCCCTGCCGGGCTTGATGACAATCCTAAAACAACTAATTGTACTTTATCCATTTATGATTTCTTCTTTAAAAATTTATGCAAATAATGTATCTTTAGGACAAGTTTGCTATAAAATTATTGCAATATTATCTTCCTGTAACATGTTTCACTTTTTCTGTCAGCTTAGGTAGAATTGTGAATAAATCTCCTATAATACCATAGTCTGCAATTTTAAAAATCGGTGCATCTTTATCCTTATTGATTGCAAGTATAATTTTTGATGTTGACATACCCGCAAGATGTTGAACCGCACCCGAAATACCACAAGCAACATACAAAGTTGGTGATACGGTTTTGCCGGTTTGTCCGACTTGCTCACTATGAGGTCTCCAGCCTGAGTCCACGACAGCACGTGAAGCACCGACTGCTCCTCCGGCAAATGCACCTGCAAGAGCCTCGATAAGATTATAATTTTCTGCT
This sequence comes from FCB group bacterium, assembly GCA_049513175.1. GTDB lineage: Bacteria > Bacteroidota > Ignavibacteria > Kapaibacteriales > UBA2268 > JBEKWK01. Next base: position 8,809 of record JBEKWK010000046.1, on the reverse strand, counting down.
CCCTTTATACCTCTGCCACCGGAGACTATGACATCTGCTTCCAACACATCCAGCTTGCCTTCATTCCTTGCAACATTAGTAACATAGGATTTGAAATCATCTTCAGAAAGTTCAGGAGTGAAATTTTTAATATTTATATTTACCGGCGAATCTGCTTTTGTTGCAGTAAAGACATTTGGTCTCAGTGATAAAACTTTTATATCCGTTTTTATTTCTGCCGTTACCTGTGCTTTACCTGCATAAACAGGCTTTTTAGCAATAATATTATCATCAATAAATTCTAATCCTACACAATCGGAAATATACCCGGCTTCTAATTTTGCAGCAACCCGCGGAGCTATTTCCAATCCTGCGGCATTGGATGAGAACAAAATACAATCTGCATTTTCAGCTTGTGCAACTTGGGCTATTACTTTGGCTATTGCGGTAGAAGATTTTTTATTTAGTAAATCATGATTTGCTATTATTACTTCGCTTAATCCGTATTCTCCGGCAAGTTTTACCTGTTCTGCTGTGCCATTAATCAGAACACCGGAAAACGTGATTCCTGACGGGCTTGAAATATTTCGTGCGGCAGAAATTACTTCAAGTGAAGTGCGTTTTAATGTGTCATGTTGGGTTTCAAGATATACTAATATTTTTTTCATCTATTTTTTCTCCTTGTTTTGATTTCATTTATTATAAAAAATTATATGACCTTTGCCTCTTCATGTAATAGTCTAACAAGTTCGTCAATATCGGCATCGGTATCCCCAAGAATCTTTCCTTGTCTTTGCTTTAAAGGAATAGACATATTTAATATGGTTACTCTATCATTAAAAGTAGATGCATTCCTTTCTTCTATAGGTTTTGATTTCGCTTTCATTATATCCGGAAGCTTTGGATATCTGGGGTCATTCAAACCTTTTTGACAGCTTATAATGCAAGGCAGTGGAGATTCCACAACTTCCTTGCCACCCTCTATATCTTTTTCTGCAGTAGCTTTGCCGTTTTCAATAGTTAATTTTGAAACGACTGATATTGAAGGCATAGAAAGCAGTTCACCAAGTATAGATGGAATTTGAAGAGAATCATAATCAACGCTTTGCCTTCCTAATAAGATAATGTCAGGTGAAACTTCTTTAGCATAATTCGCAAGATTCTGTGCAACATAAAAAGAATCCTGCGGCTCATCGCCTTTAATAAGTACAACTTTATCAACGCACATTGCAAGAGCAGTGCGTAGAATATCCTTGGAAATCTCAGTACCGACAGTAACAGCGGTAACTTCGCCACCGTTTTTTTCTTTAAGCCTCAAGCCTTCTTCAATAGCATATTCATCATAAGGGTTAACAACATATTTAACTCCGTTTTTATCTATTGTCTTTCCGTCAGAACCGACTAATACCCTCGTTGCAGTATCGGGTACTCTTGAAACACAAACCAGAATGTTCATTTACACTCCTAAATTTATTTGTAATATAAAGTTTTTTAAAATTTAAAAAATGGGACTATTATATATTTAACGTCCTTTATGTGAAATTCAAAAAACAAAGATACTAAATGATTTTAAGAACTTATAAATTTTATATGTCTTTGTATAATTGTGTTTTATATATTTACCGATTCGCCATACGCCTGTGCAGAGGCTTCCATAATAGCTTCACTCAAGGTCGGATGTGCATGAATCGTTTTAAAAATAGTCTGGGCGGTTGCTTCCAAAGTCCTTGCAACTCCGATTTCACCAATCATTTCCGTTACATCGGGACCAATCATATGGGCTCCCAGAATTTCCCCATACTTTGCATCGAAAACTAATTTGACAAAACCGTTCGGCTCTCCGATACCTTGTGCTTTTCCATTTGCTGAGAATGGAAATTTACCGATTTTCACATCGTATCCTGCTTCTTTTGCTTTTGCTTCTGTTAAGCCAATACTTGCGACCTGCGGCTGACAATAGGTGCATCCGGGTATATTATTATAATTTATTCCTTCAGTTTTATGACCGGCAATAAATTCGGAAGCAACCAATCCTTCCGCAGATGCTTTATGAGCAAGCCACGGTGGTCCTGCAATATCACCGATTGCAAAAATTCCCTCTACATTTGTCTTCATATACTTATCAGCTAAAATAAATCCCCTGTCCATTTTTATTCCGAGACCTTCCAAACCAAGATTCTCGAAATTAGCCTGAATACCTATTGCATTAAGCCCGATATCTGCTGTCAGAGTTTCTTCCTTGCCGTCTTTTTTCTGAATTTTAACTTCTACTTTATCCCCTTTAGTTTTTGCAGACAGCACTTTCGTACTTGTTAATATTTCAATTTTTGCTTTTCGGAAATGGCGGGATAATTCATTCGATATGTCAATATCTTCAATCGGCAAAATTCTGTCAAGCATCTCTATAATTGTAACTTTTGAGCCGAATGCATTGTAAAAATATGCAAATTCGACACCGATTGCTCCTGCTCCCATAATAATTATCGAAGCAGGAATTTCCTTCGGAATCATTGCCTCAGTGCTTGTAATAATTTTTTTACGGTCAACATCAATACCCGGAATCTGTCTCGGTCTGGCACCGGTTGCGATAATTATATTTTTACAATTTATTAAATCCGTTGTTTCTCCTTTGGCATCCTTTACTTCAACCTGCCCTTTTGATTTTATAGAACCTGCACCTTTTACGACTTGTACATTAAACTTTTTAAATAAAAATCCGACCCCGTTTGACATTTTATTTGCAACGTCACGGCTCCGTTTTATAACTTTAGTAATATCATATTTCACATCTTTAATATCAAAACCGAAATCGGCAGAATGATTCAGAAAATTCATATATTCTGCATTTTTCAGGAGTGCTTTTGTGGGAATACAGCCCCAGTTGAGGCATACACCGCCGAGATTTTCTTTTTCGACACAAATTGTTTTTAAGCCCAGTTGAGATGCTCTTATCGCTGCAACATAGCCACCCGGACCTGAACCTATTACAACCAAATCACAATTTAAAGTATTCATATTTTTAACCTTATTTATTGAAGTCCTATTATAAACTTTGCAAATTAATTTATAAATAATTAAAAAAAAAGTTTAGAAAGGGATTTATTAGAGTGTTATTAAAGCATGGAAATTAAAAAGGTCATTCTGAACGGAACGAAGTGGAGTGAAGAATCAATATTAATGTATGATTTTAGAAGTACGATTTTAGATTATTTTTTTTTAATCGTAAATATAGAATCTAAAATCTAAAATAAATAGATTCTTCGCTTCGCTCAGAATGACAAATTAAAAATAAAGAAGATATTGAAAATTTACATTTTTATAAACTTATTTATCTTATCACCGATTTTAAGAATATATAGACCAGGTGCCAGCTTACTGACATCTATTTTATCTCTATACTCAGACTCAAAAACCTTTATACCCAAAGTTGAAAAAATTTGTATTTTATCTATTGGATTTAAATTTGATGATTTAATATATAAATAATCAGTAACTGGATTTGGATAAAGTTGAATCGAATTTTGATTTTGTAAATTATCATCAACATTTGTAATATCACTCAATAATGCTCTAAATACACCTCCATCAAATGTTCCTGCAAAAATATAATTACCGCTTATTACTAAATTAAAAATATCAATATTTGGTAATCCGCTGTTTTTGGAAATCCAGGTATTTCCGTTATCTGCAGAGAAAAACACGCCTTTAAAGCCATAGGCAAACATATTATTTCCAATAATAGCAATTGATTCAATACCCATATTTGATAATACATCATTTTTAATCCAGTTATCTCCATAGTCTGTGGAAATATATACGCCGTCACCAGTAAAGGCATAAATATTATTTTCAATTATTTTATATGAAATAACATACAAAAGTGGGAACCCCCCATTTTTAACAGTCCAATTATCTCCATTATCTGTAGAAAAAAATATTTTACCATACTCTTCATCATCATCAGCACCGCCAAAAATATTATTTCCACTTATTGCAAGTGAAAAAATACTCATGTATATAAATTCATTGTTTGTAAATCCATTATTTTTTGCAGTCCATGTATTTCCATTATCTGTTGATAGAAACACACCTTCGCCACTAGTTCCTGCAAAAATATAATTTCCGTTTGTTGCTAATGAAAGAACTGACGAGGCAACATTTTTTGCCGTCCAGTTGTTTCCATTATCTGATGAATAATATAGACCATTGATAGTTCCTGCAAATATATTATTTCCACTTTTTGCTAATGTATAATCAATATTGTATGTTGGTAATCCATTATTTTTTGCCGTCCAGTTGTTTCCATTATTTGAGGAATAATATATACCACTAAATGTAGAATCACCACGATTTCCTACAAATAAATTACTATCGCTTGATATAAATGAGTAAACATGTAAGTCTTTTAATCCATTGTTACAGGCTTCCCATTGTGAATAAGATGTTTGTATTAACACAAAGAATAAGAGGACAATAAACTTTTTCATAGCTTTCCCTATCAGATTTGTTTTTTATTTGATGATAATTTCCCTTTGCTTTCCCAAACTCCTCGCTTGGTATTAATCTTATTTCAATGAAAGTCTTTTACTAATCGGTCATTCGGAAGTTTTAAATTATCGTTTTGCCTTAATGTACATATAACAATGTAAACCATAAATCTAATGATTAACTTACAAAAAAAAATATTATTAAAGAAATATTATTATATCGTTACTTATTTAGGAAAGAACCCTTAAACTGAAAGTCTCCTACTTTGGAAAGCAGTACCCCAGCCATCAATATTACAGCACCTGTGATTTCGCTTATGTACATTATTTCTTTTAAGAAGATTACGGCAAGAATGCTGGCAAAAACAGGTTCGAGTGAAAAAATCAAGGATGCTTTGACGGGGTTTGTAAATCTCTGGACGCTTGTGTGTATAAATGTAAGTAAAAATGAAGCTATGATACCGTTATAGGCAAGTGAAACGAGTAATCCGGTTGACCATACTAATTTAATATTTGACAATTCAAATAATGCACAATATAAAATCGAAATAGGTGCGGCGGCTATAAGCTGGAAGATGACGAGCTGTGTGGTTTCGGTTTTTGAGCTTCTGCCGCGTGTAAATACATCCATATAAGTGATATAAAATGCCCAAAATAATGTGGAGAATAATGTGAGCATATCTCCGATATTCAGATTGTCAAATTTTGGATTAATGAAGAGCCACAGACCTATTGTTACTATGACAACTCCGCCGATTTGCCAGAAATTTATTTTTTTCCTTTCTATCAGCCAATAAACAAAGGGTGTGAAGATAACTGTTATTCCTGTGATGAAAGCGGATTTTGCGACACTCGTGTATTTCAATCCAATAGTTTGAAGTAAGAAGCCGGCACCGAAAAGCAGACCTAATATTATGCCGTTTAATGTAACTTGCTTATCTATTTTCAGAAGGTTTTTTCCGAAAAACATTAAACAAAAGAACAGGGCAATTGAAAATCTGATTACAATATAAAGGGCGGGAGTAGTATATTGCAAGCCGATTTTAGTGAATAGAAAAGTGGCACCCCAAATCAATGTTACTAAAAATAAGAATAGTTCTGCTCTCCCTGTTTTCAAAATTTCACCAATTCAAAAAATAAGTTATGATTTATAAAATACATAAATATGTTATTAGCTGTTGTACGAAAACGTCATTCTGAACGAAGTGAAGAATCCAGTATGAATGGGGTTTATGGATTCTTCGCTGCGCTCAGAATGACAATTAAATGATATTTTCTGAGACATCCCTAAAAAAATAATATTGTAATTTTCAGTTGAACTTAATATAAATTTTATTCCTATCAATTGCGGCTGGGTTTGTTTTTACCTTTTTTATTTCTCATTTGGATTTCGGCTTTTACTTTTTGTATTATGGCATTATTTTGCCTGATAATAGATTTTGAAGTAGGGAGGATACCTTTTTTTAATTTTTCCCGGCGAAGCTGGTTAAAATTCTTTGTAACAATCAATTCAACTCCCGGTCTGATTACGCCTCTTTTCCTGAGAGTATCTTCAGCATGAATATACCTTGCCCTGTTCCTGATAGAACCTTTGCTCATATCGGGAATCTGGCACCATGGAATTAATGCCTCCTCGTATTCCATAGGCTTGTCGGGCAAATCAATTATGCTGTCCTTATTCGATTTCAGGTCGAGCCATGGTCCGCCTTTCTTTCTTGCAAAATCGAAATAATCCAAAATAATTACCGGCGTTCCCGACAAAGGAATTTTTTTCTTGTCTTTATCAAATTTCGCCCCGTCACCCCAATAAAAAAGCCACCTCGCATCATCCATAAACTGGCGGCAGCATGAATGCGATACAGGTCTGCCGGGCATCACGAACTGATGAAATGCATTTCCGGCTTCTGCCTGGAAATTATAGTTATACGGCATCACCCAATCGCTGTCAATTGAAGAACGGTGAATTGCCTCTTTCCATTCGAGTGCATATCTTCCGGGATAAGTCTGGGTTCTTTCTTTGCCGGTATTGGTAGCGGCAAAACGTATTAATTTACCGTATTCATAGCAGGCATAAGCCTGGAATCTTGCAGTAACAACAATAAATTTTTTAATGTCTTTTGCTCCCGCAAAGTATTGAGGAAATATCGAATATGCCCTCAGATCTTCAATTATGGTATCGGGTACTACAATTGTGTCCCCTTTATAAAAAAATCTCGCTTCTTTACGGTTAAGCGTTGCAAGAATTTTCATCCTGTCAAATTTCGATTTGGGGTCTTTGTATTTTGCAAAAACTTTAGCGGCGGCTTTGCCATCTTCAAGGTAAACTTTTTTATAATTTATTTTAGGAAAAATATCATATTTGGCAATCTCGGCTTTTTTGATTGAATCGAGCTGTGCTTTGGTAAGAGTTACAGGCTGGTTCCCTTTTTGATTTTCGCCTTCCTGTTCCTTATTGCAGGCTGTTATAAGTAAGAATAAAATAAATAGAGAAGATAAAACATAAATTATTTTCTTTTTTGTAATTGTATCTATTTTATTCATAATTATTTTTAAATTTTGGCAAAGCTCAAAATTATGGATAAATCAGGATACTTGCAAAAAGGAAAAAAGGGAGGAAATGAAAAATAATGTTGTGATAGGATATGAAAATTATTTTTAAAATAATAATATTAGTTTTCTTTAATTAAATAAATTTATATTTTTTTAACCTATCAAAAGCTATTTCGATGTGATGTGGTTTCATTATTTCTCTTTTCCGTTTAGTCCAATTGTAAATTTCCGATTGAATATCTTGTAATTTCTTTTTTTTTGTTTCCTTTGATATAAAGTCTACCGTTGCCAATACTTCTAAGCCAAATGGTGATTCGAAACCTTCGATAAATTCAATTAACTTTCTTGCTCTTTTCTTTTGTTCTTTATTTAGTTCTTTATCGATATAATTTTCTACATCAGGATATTTATGTGAATAAATTTCAACTATTGTATTGGGAGAACTTGAGTTTTCATTATACTTTATGTAAGCATAATTAAGTAATTTCATTAGATGTGTCAATTGGTGTGAGTAGGGTCCATAAGTTCCTTTTTCAAATGACAGATTCAAGTCTTCTCCTAATCTTTGTATGAAATATGCGATTTTCTGGGCTACAAGTAAATTGATTTCATATCCAAGAATTTGATAATTCTTTAATAAATAAATAAATATTGCTCTTGCTGGTGTTAACTCAAGTTGTTTTTCATTCTGTATATGCTGGTCATTAAATCCAGGTTCAAATATTATGATATCAATGTCATTACTAATATTTTTAAGGTATTCACTAATAATATTTTTAACTTTATCCCAGGCCAATTTGCCGTTTCCTGCACCTAATGGTGGAATTGCAATTGATTTAATATTTTTTTCTTTAATTATTCTTATTAAATCATCTAATCCTTTTTCAATATATTCATATTTTGAAGGGAATCGCCAATTTGTTTTAGTTGGGAAGTTAATTATATATTTTGGAAAGAGTTTTCCGGTATCTGTAATTAATAATTTACCAATATTTATTGTTCCTTCTTTACATGCTTTCTCATAAATTTTAAAATTTTCAGGAAAAGCATCTTTAAATGCTAAAGCGATACCCTTGCCCATTACTCCAAGAGTATTTACACTATTAACTATAGCTTCAGCTTCACATTTTACAATATTTCCTTTTTTAAAATTTAGCATTTAATAGTACCAATCTTTTTTAACTTTACATGCAAAACTAATATTATTTTTGGATAGTTTTTCCACAATTTTATTTTTGATGTCCTCTGAATAACACCCAATTCCTAAAAGTAAATCCAAAGGTACTTCCTTATAAACTAAAAGTTCTGCTTGCTTTCTTCTTGTTCTATCTGAATCATTAGGTGGATTATACCATATTTTAGAATCTATAACTTCCCAATCTATATTTTCTAAACCCTCATCATTATTGTAACACTTTGATAAGTGATGAATTCCATGACCATCAAAATAAACATATTGTTTTTTTGACAATTTGATTTTTTCATAATTAGAAACAAGATATATTATTTCTTCCTGAAGTCTCGGAGTAACATCTGAAAAGCCTTTCCATATATTATAAAGCATAGGACTTCGATTTGAAAAATAGAATGAAACATAATCATTAAAAGTACCTTTTGGTGAAATTGGTATATTCTTTTTTCTTCTGCTATCTATCAATGTTTGGTCACCGATACCAATATAATTCGGGTCTTTATGTTTATGGTTCGGACAGGTTTGTTTTCTTTTATTGTTGTTGTTTTGATGATTATTAATATGAATTTTTCTATAAAGCAGAATTTTTTTATGTTCTGGA
>JBEKWK010000045.1:0-12257 GCA_049513175.1 FCB group bacterium | reverse complement strand
ATGATGAGGTTTTAACAGATATCCTGAGTCTCTATAATATTCTAATGGAGAAATCCAGCGATATAATCTTTTCTTTATCAACCGATGGATTGCTGGTTACCTTAAATCTGGCATTTGAGGACATTACAGGTTGGCAAAGTCAAGAGTGGATAGGAAAACCCTTTGTGGAACTTTTCCATCCTGAAGATATTACTATTGCACAGAAACTATTTTCGAATGTCCGGATGGGAAGTATTTCCAGTCAGATATGCATGCGCATAAGGAAAATAACCAGTGATTATGTGTACTGCGAGTTTGACGCCTACCCTCTTCATAGTAATAAGGGAACAATTGGTATCTTGTGCACCGCTCGGGATATCACCGAACGCAAGAAAGCGGAAGAAACTCTTAGAGAAAGTGAATTAAAGTACCGTGAACTTACAGAATTAATATCCCAGGTTGTTTTCGAAATAGATTTGCTTGGAAATTTGAATTTTATTAATCAAACGGGATTTGAGTTATTTGGATATACAGAGGAAGATTTACATGCAGGAATTAATGCATTCGATTTAATTGACGAGGAAGACCGCCCTTGTGCATTGATAAATTTAGCCCTGATACTCCAACAACAAGCTCCAACTAAAAATGAATTTATAGCAAGGAGGAAAGACGGCACAAAATTTCCATTTCAAATATATTCCTCAATTATCTCCTGCGATGGAAAACCTATCGGTCTCAGAGGAATAATTGTTGATATCACCGAAAGAAAGAAAGTAGAACAAGCTCTTATAGAAAGTGAATTAAGATACCGTGAACTTGCCAAATTATTACCCCAAGTTGTTTTCGAGATAGACTTGTTTGGAAATTTGAATTTTGTTAATCAAGCGGCATTTGAGTTATTTGGATATACAGAGGAAGAATTACATGAAGGAATTAATGTGTTTGATATACTTGCACCGGAAGACCGTCCAATTGCACTGGAAAATATAGCCCTGCAGCTCAGGCAACAGGTCCCAACTAAAAATGAATATAATGCAATGAAGAAAGACGGCACTAAATTCCCGTTTCAAATATATTCCTCCATCATATACAGCGATGGAAAACCTATCGGTCTTAGAGGAATCATTATTGACATCACCGAGCGAAAAAAAACGGAAGAAGCTCTAATAGAAAGTGAAAAAAAATACCGTGAACTTGTCGAATTATTACCTCAGGTTGTTTTCGAGATAGACTTGTTTGGAAATTTGAACTTCATTAATCTTGGAGCATTTGAGAAATTTGGTTATACAGTGGAAGATTTAAATGCAGGAATGAATGTGTTCGATATACTTGCTCCTGAAGACCATCCCATTGTAAAAGAAAATATAATGAGACTGATTAATAAACAACTACCAAGTAAAAACGAATATATTGCAATTAAGAAAGACGGAACTAAATTTCCGATTCAGATATATGCTGCAATAATTTACCATAACGACTACCCTGTTGGTATAAGGGGAATCACTATTGACATCACCGAGCGTAAGAAGGCAGAAGAAGCTTTGAAGGTAAGCGAGGAGCTATTCAGAACCGTTTTTTATAATACAGGAACAGCTACAGTAATATTCGAAGAAAATAATTTAATTATACGCGCTAATCCAGAGTTTGAAAAACTATCAAAGTATTCTACGAAGGAGATTGAAAATAAAAAACCCTGGACAGGATTCATATTAAAAGAAGACCTTGAATGGATGCAGGAACGTCATCTTTTAAGAATCGCAGAACAGGAGCCGGTATTAAATCAATATGAGTTCAGGTTTATTACAAAAGATGGGGATATACGCAATATCTTACTTACCATAGCCCTCATCAAAGGCACAAAAAGAACTGTTGCTTCATTACTGGATATTACAGACCGTAAGCAGGCTGAGGAAGCCTTGAAGGAGAGCGAGGAGCGATATAGAAGTATGGTTAAAATTTTACCTGATGCCGTTATTATTACAACAGATGATAAAATTGTGTATGCAAATGAATCAGCTTGTAATATTTTGAAAGCTGAAAATCCCGAACGGTTAATGGGGCTTACTGCAATTGAATTTATTCCTCCCGAACTTAGAGAAATGTTGTTACAAACAATAGAAGACAGCCTGACTAATAATAAAATAGTTAAATCTATTGAATTTACTCTTAATGCATTAGATGGTGAGACTGTTTATCTTATTAGCAGTGCTATCCAATTCCAATATTTAGGTAAACAATCTCTTCTTTCAGTCTCTACTGATATTACCGAGCGCAAGAAGGCTGAAGAAGCATTAATGGAATATGAAGCTAAATTGGCAAATGCTGCTGATTTAGCCAAGCTAGGACCATGGGAATATGATGTTGAAAAAGATATTTTTACATTTAATGACCATTTTTACAAAATTTTTCACACAAACGTTGAACGTGAAGGTGGATACACTATGTCCTCATCTCAATATGCTCAACGTTTTGTTTATCCTGAAGAAGTTCAGGCGGTCGGTAATGAAATCCGGCATGCAATAGAAACCACAGACCCCAATTACAGCCGTCAATTAGAACATCGGATTATATATGCCGATGGCGGGATGGGCTACATCAACGTCCGTTTCGGTATCATCAAAGATGCAAGGGGTCATACAATAAAAACTTATGGAGTCAATCAGGATATAACCGAACAGAAGCTGGTAGAGAAGGCACTACAAAAGAGCGAAGAGCTTTACAGAAAATTATTGATGACCGTTCCTGAAGTAATAGTTCAAACAGATATTGAAGGTTATATAAATTTTGTCAATGAAACAGCATTCCCTTCGACCGGTTTTGTGCCTAAAGAAAGAATAACCGGGAAAAATATGTTATCTTTTATTTCTAAAAAAGACCTTGAAAGAGCAATTGAAAATACAAAGCTTATGTTAGAAAAACCACTGGGTATCCAGGAATATTCAATGACATTTGATGAAGGAATAGAAATATATTGCGAAGTAAACGGAGATGTTTTAAGAGATGCCAAAGGTATTCCTTATGGTATGGTTTATGTCGTAAGGGATATTACCGAACGTATGGAAGCCGAGAGGGCATTACGTGAAAGCGAAGCAAAATATAGCGCAATGATTGAAAATATTTCAGATGTAATACAAATTACGGGTACAGATTATATTATCAGATACAAAAGTCAAAATATTGAAAAATGGTTTGGATGGAAACCTGAAGAACTTGTAGGAACATGTTGTTGGGATTATATACATCCAGATGATGTTGAAAGAATTCAAAAGGAATTCTCTATTCTTTTAGAAAAAGATAATTCTGTTAAGACGGTAGAATTTAGATATAAATGTAAAGACAGTAGTTATAAGATGATTGAGCAAACAGGCACCAATTTAGTAAATGACCCTATCATTCAGGGTATTTTATTGAATTACCACGACATTACCGAACGAAAAAAAGCTGAAGAAGCTTTAAGGGAGAGTGAGGAAAGATATAGGCTACTTATTGATAATGCATCGTTTCCTATCGTGGTTTCTACATTTGAATCGGATCTCTTATACCGAAATAGTAAAGCTGAAGAATTTTTTGGAGTTGATAAGAATAATATAGAGAATTTAAGTACTAAATCTTTTTGGGTTAATCCTGAGAATAGGGACGAATATATTAATAAAATTAAAGAAAAGGGCTTTGTTCAAAATGCTGAGAATCATTTATATACAAAGAACAAAACCATCAAAACTGTTTTGTATTCAGCAAATGTAATTGATTATTATGGCAAGAAAGCTATTTTGACAATTTTTAATGATATAACTGAACTTAAAGAAGCTGAGTCAAAAGTTCTCGAAGCCGAAAACATTATGAAAGAAACTGCTTTGTTTTCATCCATAGGTGTCTGGTCCGAAGGAATCATCCATGAGATTTCTCAGCCTTTATATGTTGTCAAACTTGGAATTGATGGAATTATAATGTGGAACAAACAACAGCACGATATACTTCCAGAAAATATCTCTAAAATGTTGCAGGGAGTAAACAGAGCAATAGTTTCGATGTCCGACATAATAAAACACATGAGGTCATTTTTAGTGGATACCGGAAATAAAGACTATAAATTATATAACATTAACGAAATTATTTCGGATACTATAACACCTTTAAAGCATAAAATAGCAAAACACAAGATAAACCTATTGCTGGAGCTTGCTGATATTGATGAAGCAGTTTATGTCTCAAAAATTGAGATTCAATTAATAATTAACAATCTAATAAATAATTCCATATTTGCTTTAGACGAAGATGAGGATAATTCGGAAAAATTTATTAAAATAGCAACATTTGGCAATGGAGATTTTGTTAATTTGCTTGTAGAGGATAATGGTGTTGGTTTGCCGGATGTTAAAGAAGAAGAGCTGTTCTCCCCCTTGTTTTCAACAAGAAAAGGTACGGCGGGTACAGGGCTTGGATTATCTATTGTGAAAATGTTTGTTACTAAATTTGGAGGTAAAATCACAGCAAGCCGTCGGGAAGAAGGCGGGGCAATATTTACAGTAACAATACCAAAAGTTGAACAAAAACAGGTTAAAAAATGAAAGTATTAATTGTTGATGATGATGTTTCTATACTAGATATGCTGTCAAATTTCCTTGAAAGCATAATGGGACTTGAAGTCTCAGTTTCCACAGGAGTTGACGAAGCTATCGAAATGTTCAGGAATGACTTTTATCCATTAATCATTACTGATTTAAAAATGCCAAAAAAATCAGGTATTGATTTGCTCGATGAAATCAAGAAACTTCCGGATGGTGAAAAAACAAAAGTACTATTAATAAGTGCTTTCGCTGATTTGAATTCTGCTATGGATGCCTGGAGAAAAGGTGCATATGATTATCTATTCAAGCCTTTCGAGGTTGAAAAGTTATATGATACCATCAATAATATCATTGATGACATTAATAAGGAAAAAAGCAAAAATATTAAAGATGAGCAGGACTCTAATCCTGATGGCACTCAGGAATACTTTCTGGAGTTGGATAATGGTGCTTTTCTGACAATAGGGAATGATGATAATTTTGTCAGAATCGGGATATTCTCAAAAAAGATGTCGGATTTGGTTAATACTGCTTTGAAATACCATGAAGACAGAACCATATCCGTTCTTATTGAAGGCGAAAGCGGCACAGGTAAAGAAATAATTGCAAATTTAATTCATCACGGGTTAAAGGTAAATACTAATCCTTTTGTTACAATAAATTGCTCCGCAATTTCCGCTAATCTTTTTGAGAGTGAAATATTCGGTTATGAACCTGGTTCTTTCACAGGGGCAAACCGCAAGGGTATGAAAGGGAAACTCGAAGCGGCAAACGGCGGAACAATATTTTTTGATGAAATAGGAGATATGCCGCTCGATTTCCAGCCTAAATTATTAAGGGTTCTGCAGGAGAAGGCTTTTTACAGGATTGGCGGTACACAGAAAATACCTATTGACATTCAAATTATATCGGCGACAAATAAACCTTTAAAACAACTTGCAGAGGCAGGAAAGTTCAGATGGGACCTGTATTACCGTCTTAATTCTGCCGAAATTGTTGTCCCTCCTTTAAATGACCTTGAGGAATCAATTGCTCCTCTTGCTCAAATGTTTTTGAATGATTTCTCTGAGATATTCGGAAAAAGATTCAGGTCAATTTCTCCTCAAGCTATTGAGTTATTGAGAAATCATGTGTGGAAAGGAAATATCAGGGAACTCAGAAATACAATACACAGAGTAATACTTCTTTATGATGAAATCGAACTCAGACCTAAACACCTGCAATTCCTCGATGTGGAAAATGAAGATTTGTTGCGGTCGGATAAATATATCTTAAACCCTGAAGATTTCCAGTTGCCTGCTGATGGCTTTGACCTTAAATCCTTCGAAGAAACCATTATGAAAAAAGCTCTTGAGAAATTTAAAGGCAATAAAACGTTAGCTTCAAAATACTTGAATATATCACGCTATATATTATATAGAAAAGGCAATTAATTGCATTATATTTGTAGCTGATTTTTAATTCAGATTGACATTTACCATTTCACTTTGATAAATTATAAATATTTGTACATTAAATTCTGATTCCTGCTTTTCAGATAGCGGCTCCGCATTTGAATTCGCAAAGAATTTAAAATATAATCAAAGAAAAATCCGCTTTATTTTGAGATTGATTTATTTCATCCAATATATAATATCTTCCCTATGAGTGATTTTACTCAAACTCCAAAAAAGACTGTGCGATTTTAAGCAATTGATTAATTCCACACATATCAATAGGAAAATAATTCAAATAGTAAGTTTTTAAAAACTAAGGTGTTATGATTATATATGTCTGGAAATAATTTTGGCATTTTTATTGGCATTATGTATCCCCAAAAGAATTATTGTTACAACTAATAAAAATTAAATAATTGTACTTTTTTGAAATTATAAAGAAATGATATTTTCAATAATATAAAGGAAAATTATGGATAACAAAGTAAACAAACAAATTGAGAAATCAACGCTTTCAGAACTTCTTCAACTGGTAACTTTTCATTTATGTGATGAAGAATTTGCGGTAGATATTTTAAACATTCAGGGCATCAACAGGATGGTGCAGGTTACAAAGGTGCCAAATTCTCCCGACTTCGTTGAAGGAATTATCAACCTGAGGGGACAGGTAATACCGATAATAGACCTGCGAAAAAGAATCGGGATGCCCCCGAAAGAATATGATAAGCACACAAGATTTATCGTTGTGGAAATTCAGAAAATTGTTATTGGTTTTATAGTTGACAGTGTGAACGAGGTTTTGAGAATTGACCGGGGTGTTACTGAACCGCCGCCAACTGTCGTAGGTAATATAGAAAATGAGTTTATTACAGCAATCGCAAAACTCGAGGACAGGCTCATTACTCTTCTTGATTTGGATAAGATTTTGTCTAACGATGAAAAAATGTCATTAGAAAAAGCGGCATAATAAATTTATAAATAATAGGAAATAACAATGGCATTTACATTTTTTTTCAGGGACAGACACACTTTAGAAACTTCAGTGAATTTATTAGTTCCGCTATCGCATGATCTAAAAGAAATAAAAATATGGGACGCAGGATGCGCCATGGGTTCCGAACCATATACTTTCGCTATGTTATTAGCTGAAAAAATGGGATACTTCACATTTAAAAGGGTGAAAATACACGCAACGGATATTGATGAAACGGATACCTTCCATAAGATTATAGATAACGGTGTTTATTCTGAGAATGAATTAGCCAGAATTCCTAAAGAAATTTTAATTAAATACTTTACTAAAATTGAAAACTCGGATTTTTTCCAGGTTAATGATTTTATTAAAAACAGGATTGTGTTTCAAAAACATAATCTGCTTTCACTGCAACCTATTGATACAGGTTATAACATGATTATCTGCAAAAATGTCCTTCTTCATCTATCACCGGATGAGAGAGTTGAAGTTATTAATATGTTTACTTCTGTACTCGTTAAGGGTGGATTATTTGTAACGGAACAGACACAAACAATACCTGAATTTAATAAAAATTGTTTCAGGCAAGTTGTAACTAACGCAAATGTTTACGAAAAAATTTAACTTTTTATGAGAATTTCAATATTAAAAAAAAATCCAATGATTTATTCCTGTAATGTATATTTAATACGGGGGGACTGGAATAAAATAGATGACATAAATACTCTTATTGATGTTGGAATTGACGGGTTTATAATTGATGAATTAAACGGATTTTCTACCGGTGTAGGTAAAAAGAGGGTTGAACAGGTGATATTAACGCATGAACATTTCGACCATGCAGGAGGATTGAAGAAGATTTATCATGAATATAAACCCATTGTTTATGCTTATTCTAAGTTTGATTTTGTAAGTACAGTTATGAAAGATGGGATGTACATAAAAACAGGCGACAAATATTCTATGATAATTCATACTCCGGGTCATTCAAATGATTCAGTATGTATTTATAATGAAGAAGAACAAATTCTTTTTTCCGGAGATATTGCCATTAATATTAATACTGTTGATAACAGCTATACTAATAACTATGTAATAGCATTAGAGAGACTCACAAAATTAAAAATCAAAACCATATTCCCCGGACATGAGGCACCTATTACAAAAAATGCAGAAGAAATATTAAAGAACTCTTTTAATAATGTAATAAAAAGTAAGATTTTAGATTGAGAATTATTATAAAAAATATTAGAACACAATATAGCAATAGATATAAATAAATTATTATTCATTTTTAAAGATACTTTGACTATGAAAAAAAACAGTATACTCCTTAGTTTTATTATGATTATTGGTATTAATTATATTGCATTTTCTCAGCAAAAAACAGAATCAGGAATGGGAATAGATGTAACGGGTTATATAAAAACAGATATTTTTTATGATACACGCCAAACGGTGGCTTACAGAGAAGGACAATTCTTTTTATACCCGGCAAATGAATTATTAGATAAAAATGGAAATGATTTGAATGCCAAACAAAATTTTAATATTCTTTCCATTCAGTCACGCTTAACAGGAAAAATAACCGGTCCTGATTTTCTTGGTGCTAAAACTTCGGGATTGCTCGAAGGTGAATTTTTTGGAACATCTGACGGGGACATTAATGGTTTTAGAATAAGACATGCCTTTGTACAACTCGATTTTGAAAATACTTCATTAATGGTAGGACAGTACTGGCATCCAATGTTTGTAGCAGAAGTATTTCCCGGTGTTGTTTCTTTCAATACCGGTGCTCCGTTCCAGCCGTTTAGTCGAAATCCGCAGATAAGGATAACGCAATCAATTAACGGTTTCAAAATTATTGGTGCGATTGCATCACAAAGGGATTTCCAAAGCAACGGACCATCAGGTTTTAGTTCAACATATCTGAGAAATGCAGTTATTCCGGATGCAAATTTACAACTACAATTAAAATTCTCCGATAATATTATAGGGTTAGGGGGAGAATATAAAAAAATACAACCAAGACTTTTTACTCAAAAAAATAATCAGACTTACGAAACTAATGAAATGGTTGAGAGTAACGCGGTCATGGCTTACTTAAAATTAAATTATAAACCTATTACTTTTAAATGTGAGGGTGTTTATGGTAGTAACCTTGCAGACATGTTAATGCTTGGTGGTTATGCAGTAAAAACTACCGATACCCTTACCGGCAGAGAAACCTATACAACACTGGGAATGTATTCTATCTGGGGAGAATTGATTGTAGGTAAGGAATTGGAATTTGCTGTTTTTAGCGGCTATACTAAAAATCTTGGTGCTAAAGACAATATAGATGGTGCATATTATACAAGGGTAAGTAACAGTAATATAGATAATGTCTTAAGAGTTTCACCACGTATTCAATGGAATACCGGAAAATTAAGATTATCCGGTGAATTGGAATATACATCTGCTGCTTACGGAACTGTCTCAAATTCCGATAAAGGAAAAGTAATAAACACAAAGCAAATTGCTGATTACAGGCTACTCTTAGCTTTATATTTGTTTTTTTAATAAAGGAAATAAAAATTAATATTTGTTAACTATAAGGAGTAAGAAATATGTTTAATAACATGAAAATCGGGCTACGGCTGACATTAGGATTCGCAATAGTAGTAATTTTGGCTATAGTTTTAATATTCTTATCATTGTCTAATCTGAGTGAAATCAATGAAAGTGTAACACTATTGGTACATGACCGTTTTCCCAAAACAGTTCTATCAAATGAAATGATTGGAGGACTTAATGAAGCAGCCAAAGTTACAAGAAATATTATTCTATCTGAAGACCCGCAACAAATTAAAGAACAGCAAAGCAGATTGAAGGAGATTGCAAGCTATGTTACCCAGAGACTTGATAGCCTAAAGAAAGTTGTCAAAACAGAAAAAGGGAAAGAGCTTATTCAACATTATTTGGAAGTAAGAGAGAAATATTATGTTGTAAGAAAGAAAGCATTTGACTTAAAAGCACAGGGTAATACAAAAGAAGCTATAAATATTGTAATGGGTGAATTAAATGAAAATGAAAAAGAATATATACAATCTATCAGAGATTTAATTGATTATCAAACCGATATGATGATTAATGATGGAGAAAATTCAAGACAACTATATATTTCAGCGAGAAATATGTTGATAATAATATCAATTTCCATAGTAATACTCTCAATACTTATTGCCCTTTTTATAACACGAAGTATTACAAAACCTATAAATCTGTGTGTGGAAGCTGCTAATAAGATTGCAGACGGGGAGATGAATGTAAATCTGGAGACAAAATCAAAAGATGAAACCGGAATACTTATAAATTCCATGAAAAAAATGGCAACCAGCATCAAGAATCTTGTTTTGGAAACGAACTCACTGGTTAAATCTGCAATTGACGGTAAATTAGATAAAAGAGCTGACGATAAAAAGCATCAGGGAGAGTATAAAACAATAATCCAGGGCTTCAATCAAACTCTCGATGCTATTATCGGACCATTGAACGTTGCAGCAGAATATGTTGACAGAATTTCAAAGGGAGATATTCCACCAAGAATTACAGATGAATATAAGGGCGATTTCAATGAAATAAAGAACAATCTTAATCTGTGTATTGATGGATTATTCTGCCTTGTAGAAGCTGAAAAATCTCTAAGAGCAATAGCTTTAAATAATTACGGGATACCTATTAAAGGGAACTATCAGGGAATTTTCAATAATTTAAGTGAATGCATTACAGATACACAATCACGTTTATTAGGACTACAGAATTCGATAGCAGAAATAGCGGAAGGAAATTTTGATGCTTTGGAAGAATATAAGAAAGTTGGTAAACGCTGTGAATACGATCAAATGCTACCTGCTATTATAAAAATGATGGAAAATATCAAAACAACAGTAACAGATATAAACTTAATCGTGATTGCCGCAACAGATGGAAAACTGGATATAAGAACTGATACATCCAAACACCAGGGTGAATTTAAAAAAGTCGTTGAAGGTGTAAACAAGATACTTGATGCGGTTATTGAACCAATTAACGAAGCAGGAAGTGTTCTGTCTGTAATGGCGACCGGTGATTTAACAGTCAGAATCGAAGGAAATTACAATGGTGAATACAAGAAGCTGAAGGATAGTATCAATACAGTTAATAACTCATTGAACAACCTGCTTAGGGAAGTAAACGAAGCAGTACAAAGCACATCCAGTTCATCTCTGCAGATATCATCTACTTCTGAAACAATGGCTGCCGGTGCCGCTGAACAAAGCGCCCAGGCTGATGAAGTTGCTTCGGCTGTAGAAGAAATGTCCAGAACAATTACACAAAATGCCACGAGTGCGACTAAAACTGCTGAAGTCGCCGAAAGAAACGGCAAGATTGCCAAAGAAGGAGAGGACGTTGTTGACCAGACTGTTTCCAAAATGAAGGATATTGCCGATGTTGTCAAAAAATCCGCCTTTAATATCGAAAAGCTGGGTCAATCCAGCCAGGAGATTGGCGAAATAATTTCCGTGATTGACGATATCGCAGACCAGACAAACCTATTGGCTTTGAATGCCGCAATTGAAGCGGCAAGAGCTGGTGACCAGGGACGAGGGTTCGCTGTTGTTGCCGATGAAGTACGTAAACTTGCCGAAAGAACTACAGAAGCTACCAAACAGATAGCCAATATGATTAAAGGCATTCAGAAAGAAACAGTGGAAGCCGTAAGCGTCATGCAAAAAGGCAATGAAGAAGTTTCTAACGGGATCTCTCTTGCAGACCGTGCCGGGAAATCTTTGAGCGAAGTAGTAAAGAGTTCACAGGAAGTTCAAAATATGATTACCCAGATTGCTGCAGCAAGTGAAGAACAATCCGCAACAAGCGAGCAAATAACGCGGAACGTTCTTACGATTTCAAGCGTTTCGGCTGAATCCGCAAGGAATGTTCAGGACATTGCAGCTTCCGCAAATAATCTTGCAAAGTTGACAGAGCATCTTTCGAGTTTAATGGGTCAATTTTCTATTGATTTGGGTAATTCTTCAGATATTAAATCAAGTGGTAATGGCAATGGCAGGAAACACCATGATATTGGGAATAGTCAACCCCAAAAGCTGGGAATAAAAATTCCGGTAACAGTTCATAATTAATATAATGGAATTCTCAGCCATGTTTATCAAATCTTTCATGGCTGAGAGACTTTCTTAAATGGAAGTTGATGGTAGTATTTAATGATTTTATTGAAATTTTAATTAGAATGATATTTAACATAAATTTTTTCGAACTTAT
>JBEKWK010000044.1:0-12266 GCA_049513175.1 FCB group bacterium | reverse complement strand
CCAAAGTTGTTATTGCATTAAAATTTAGTGCAAACTAATAATATTATTAGTATATCTTTAACTATAAGTAATTTTATATAAGGAGGAATTATGTTTAAATATTTAATCAATATATCTAAAACACTGCCATTTTTGTTTGCCGTAATACTTTTGTTGCAGACAGGATGTAATAAAAATTCGACATCACCAACTATGTCAGCATTCACAATTTATTATCTTGTGTCAGATACGAGTGCTTACCAGGGGGCAAGGATAGATGCAAGCCTAATTAACGCCTGGGGAATAGACATCAGTGCAACGGGAGTATTCTGGCTTTCATCGAATCATGGAAGCGTTTCAACTGTTTATGACGTGAACGGATTAATGAAGATAGCTCCTGTAGCAATACCTTCCGCTACAATGCCGTCAGGCGGGGCTCCGTCGGGGTTAGTTTATAATTCGACAAATGATTTCATGGATGCGGTTACCGGTACAAAAGCAAAATGGATTTTTGCTTCCGAAGACGGAATTATTGCCGCATGGGCTTCCGGTGCTTCCGCCGACAGGTTAGCCGACCAATCCGCATCAGGTGCGGTATATAAGGGAATTGCTTTGGGTGCAGTCGGTACAAATAATTATTTATATCTTGCTGATTTTAAAGGAAAAAAAGTTGATGTTTTTGATAAAAATTTCGGCATACAATCAACTTTCACATTTAAAGACCCGGGGATGCCAGCCGATTTCGGTCCTTTTAATATTAAAAACATAAATGGACAATTATATATTGCATATGCTAAACCCAAAGCACCTGAGTTTATGGATGATGAATCGGGACCGGGTAACGGGTACGTAGACATTTTCAACACTGACGGTACTTTTGTAAAAAGATTTATCACTCAGGGAAAGCTTAATTCGCCTTGGGGTATTGTAATGGCACCTTCAAGTTTTGGCTCATTCAGCAATGCTATTCTCGTAGGGAATTTCGGCGACGGGGCAATCAATGCTTATGAAGCTAACGGGAATTATTTAGGACAAATCGCTGACCAGAGCGGAAATGCAATAAAGATTGCAGGACTTTGGGGATTATTCTTTATTACGGATTCTTCAATCGGGGATGTTTCGAGATTGTATTTTACAGCCGGTCCTTATGAAGAAAATCATGGTTTATTCGGCTATATAAAGTAAAAAATCCGGAAAAATAAATTAAATGTGTGAACTACATGGTATGTTATTCCTGTGGAAACAGTTACTTTTATAATACCTCCCTTAAAAGATTTCTATTTTCCATGGGAATGACATTTATATAAATCATACCAAAAATAATTTTTATATAAACTAATATTTATATTAGTAAGTCTTTAGTATTTAATTTTTATTGATTTTTGAAAAAATAATTTATATGCTTGAACAATATAATTAATGACAAGCACTGTAAATTTATTTTTATTATTCAAATTATTAAGGGAGATATTTATGGATAATACTCGTCGAGATTTCATTAAAACCGGAGCTGCCGCTGTAGCTCTTACAACATTGGCACAATCATCGTCTGTTTTTGCTGAACCGTATGTAGTCAAAGGTATGGACAATTTGCAAAATGATAAAGGTGAATTTATTCTGCCACCTTTACCTTATGCTTATGATTCTTTGGAACCCCATATTGATGCTCAAACGCTCAAGCTTCATCATGATATGCACCATGCGGGTTACGTCAAAGGATTGAATAATGATATAAACAGAATCAAGGCTCAGCTTGAAAAAAACGAAATAGGTACAATTGATTATTGGGTAAAAAAATCAGCATTTCACGGTTCGGGACACATTCTGCATACTATATACTGGACAAATTTGATTAAGAACGGGGAAAAAGAACCAAAGGGTGAATTGTTAAAATATATCGAGAAACAATATGGTTCATTCGATAAATTCAAAGGTCTATTGACAAATGTATCCGTTAATGTTGACGGCAGCGGCTGGGGCATTGTAGCATTTCATCCCATGACAGACCAGTTAATTGTTTTACAATGCGAGAACCATGAAAAGCTTACACAGTGGGGAGCTATTCCACTTTTGGTGGTTGATGTATGGGAGCATGCTTATTATCTGAAATATCAAAACAAGCGAACTGATTATGTTAATGCTATGTATAACATTATAAATTGGGATAATGTATCTTTGAGACTTAACGAAGCAATAAAGTTAAGATAATAAAAAAAATATAAATACAGGGTATGAACATTGGAAAGCCAACTTATAAAGAAGCATTTCTCTTTTGGCTGAAACTCGGTTTTATCAGCTTTGGCGGTCCTGCCGGGCAAATTGCAATAATGAGGGACTTCCTTGTTGATAAAAAAAAATGGATTTCAAATTCAAAGTTTCTTCATGCACTGAACTATTGCTTCCTTTTACCTGGACCTGAAGCACAGCAGCTTGCTATCTATTCCGGATGGCTTTTGCACGGTATTAAAGGAGGATTGACAGCAGGTATATTATTTGTTTTACCATCAGTTTTTGTTCTTTTAGGATTAAGTATTACTTATGCAGTCTTTGGTAAGCTCTCCTGGGTTTATGCAATTTTTGACGGGCTAAAACCGGCTGTGGTTGCGATAGTCATAACTGCCCTGCTTAAAATCACAAAAAAATCTTTAAGTCATTTTATACATTATTTGATTGCGATTGCAAGTTTCATAGCTATTTTTATTTTCAATATCAATTATCCTTATATAATAATTGGAGCAATAGCAATAGGATTTATTATTGAGCGATACTATCCTAAATTATTTATCCATACTGAAAATTTGAAAAAGAATGAGGATGAAACAGATTTCTTCATAAATGCAAACTCATTGATTCCGAATATTGGCTTTAACTTGAAAAGATTAATTAGAGAAGTTATAATATTCTTGATTTGCTGGGCTTTTCCAATATTACTTTTTTATTTGTATGCTAAAGATTTTATTTTCTGGAAAACCCTAACCTTATTTTTTACGAGTGCAGCATTTTTCACATTTGGCGGGGCTTATGCAGTTCTTCCTTTTGTTGCACAGGTAAGCGTAGAAAAGCTCAACTGGCTGTCGAAACAACAGATGATTGACGGTTTTGCATTGGGTGAAACCACTCCCGGACCTCTTATCATGGTTTTAGCTTTTGTAGGATTTATGGGTGGATTTAATTATTTTCATGGTTCAGTACTGAATGGAACAATAGGATTAATCACGACTACTTATTATACATTTCTTCCCTGCTTTTTATTTGTTCTTGCCGGAGCACCAATCATCGAAAAGACACAGACAAACCCAAAATTACAGGTCGTTCTTGGTATCGTTACTGCCGCAGTCGTCGGAGTGATACTAAATCTAACTGTTTATTTCGGTAAAGCGGTTATATTCCCTCAAGTATTATCTTTGGGACAAATTGATTATTCCAGCTTAATATGGATAGTAGTTTCTTTCGTTGCACTGTATAAATTTAAGGCAAATATGCTCTTCTGGATTGGGATTAGCAGCCTATATGGCTTTGTACATCAATTTTTGTTAAAATAAATCTATAAAAAAAAATGCAGAAACCAAAGATTTCTGCATTTTCTTAATTAATATTATGTTATAAACTATAAATTATAATTTATACCAATTCTAAATAAATTCCCAAGGAAATCACTGAAGCCGACATAAGAACCCTGTACTTTCTCATTCAAAGAAACATATTGCCAATCTATTCCTGCACCCAGGTTTCGGGTAAACTGATAATGCAAATTAGCATGCAATTTCATTGTTGAAAAAGGACCGCCTACCCATGGGTCATCGGGACGAGGATTTGTTATACCGTATGATGTCCCTGAAGTAACTGTTTTCAACTGATTATTATCAGGTGTGATAACATCCCCTCCGATAGAATTCAAAAATGATACACCTGCGGCGACCTTCATATCATTCGATACTGAATAAAACAGTGTAGCGTCAAAGTACACATCTGTAGTATTCTGGTCTATTAAGACTGTTAGATTATTGCCATATGGACCGGTTCCCTGGGGTATAATAACTCCAATGGTACCTGAGTTATCCGAGATCGCCGAAACACCTGTAAACGGAATGGACCAATGATTTTGAGTATAATTTACTGTTACCTGAACCATTGAATTTTCATTAATCATATACCTGGCATTTGCATTTAAAGAATTAAGTTTTGTTTTCAGGTTCATATCTCCGGTCATTATCAAGGGAGAGGTAGTAGTAGTTGCCGATGCCTGGGAAAGTTGGCTGTTGTAATAATCATACCCGGGCAACAAATTCCCCTTACTCGTTTCCATTTTATAACCCATACTAACAAATAAATTCTTTGTAAGGTCAACATCGGCACTAAAATTAAAAGTATTCTTTGTATCTGGAATCAAACGATTATATTGTGGTGCAGCCCCTGTGTAAGCTCCCGTCCCGAATACATTATTCTGATAAGTTGCTGCAAAGTTTGAATTGTAAAATGAACTATTCGATGTCAATTCATATTTTGCACGAAGTTTAAGCATATCAACCGGTCTATAGTAAATGCTTAAATAAGGGCTCGTGGTTTTCGTTTGTTTCGAAAGGTTTGTATTATACAAATTCATAGGCAATCCTGTACCTAACGTATCAATTTTGTAAGTCGGTGTGTTAATTATATAAGTCAATCCTGCTCTAACATTAAGATAGCTTAATGGAGCATAAACCAACTGCGGTGAAATTGTATTTATGGTTGATTTATAACTGACATTTGAAGCAGTGTTCCGGTTAACAAAATTTGTAAAATCTGTTGCTGAGCCCTGACCAAGAGTAAGAGTATTTGATGAAGTTGATACATTTATGTTCGAATTTGAAGCCTCATCCACACTTTGATACTTATAATTAGCTGTTAACTGTAATTGATTTGTAATTCTGAATGCCAATAGAAAATTAGCTAACATATTTTTGTATGTCATTTCAGCAGTGCCATTCGTTGTTGCATAATAATTTTGCAATTTATTTATGTCTTTCAATAAAGTTGAAGTGCGAAGTGCACCGTTCTCAATACCGCCGTTAACAGATGTTCCCGTTGTGGACTCATAACGTACATCTCCTACTAATGTAGCCCAATTGGTCAGATTGCTTGTAAGTTTGCCAAAATAATACGGTGTTTTATTTTCACGTTTGTCGCTCCAGGTAATAGTATATAGACTTTCATTACGCGGATTACCCCCAATCAGACCGTTTGCATTGGCAGTTTGCGTTGCAGAATCCGTACCGATATATTTCCCGGCATAATAGTATAATGATTGAAGCCCCTGGGAGCCGTTTGCCGGAGAATATTCAATGTCCTGGTTGAATTTGCGGTAACCTCCACCGACAACTATATTCGTATTCATTTCAGGTAATTTGAAATTCAGATTAGCTCCAAAATCATTAGTCCAATCATTTCTTGGTGCGTTAACCCAAAAAATATTACTAGTACTATAGCCCCCAAATAAAGATTCGATTCCCTTTGTGTCAGAGCCATTAGATACGCCATAAAAATAAGGGCTTGCCGTATAAGTTTCATTGCCGTTTCTTCCATTACCGTTATAATTAACTTCGAGGGAGACACTCTTTACTATGTCAACCGATAATGATGCGTTGAGGATTTGCCTGTGAAAATCGAATTTATGCATTCCCGACCATAGTGAATCCTGTCTATCCATATAGTATGCTGCACGCCTATAGTCAACTTTAAAATCCCATCCGTTAAAAGACCTCATTCTGAGTGAGGCATTGGTATATGCGTCATTAATTCCCGATGCATTCAAATACATTTCATCAAATAAACCGCTTTGGTCCTTTTTGCGGTCAGCAAAAAGGTGAATGTCGGACACAATTAATCCGCTACGATAGTTAAAAGCTTCGTAGTAACGTTCCTTTGCATAAAAGTCACTTCGCCCGTCAATACCATTAACACTGGTTCCCCGATAATCCAGTGAAATTCCGCTGGTGATGTTATATGCACCCATTTCATAAACATTAGGTGAAATATCTTGTGCTGTTGCAGGAATAAAATTTAATATCAAAACAGTAAAAAAGCAAAAACAATATATAATCTTTTTCATTAATTACCTCTTTATTATCTGTGGAAGAATGGTGATGAATTAGAACCGTGAATTTCAGCATGACAACGGGTACAATCGCCTGCGGAGGTTAAACCACCGGTGGGGACACCATTATTATATTGAATACCGGATACGCCATGTTGACCAATTGCCTCCCTCGAGTGGCAGGACATACATAAAGTTTTCGGGTCGCGGGCTTTAAGCATATTTCTGCTTGCTCCTCCATGGTTTTCATGGCAGGTTATACATCCGCCTTCACTCATAATGGCACCATGCTCAAACATAAAAGGTCCCCGCTTGTCCTGGTGGCATTGCACACACACTTCCTTTGTATCTGTACGTAATTGTTTACCATTTGCCGTCCCGTGAGGATTATGGCAATTTGAACATTCCAATACACCTTCCTGCAACCGATGATGAGTTGCTTGTGAAAACTGAGCCTGCGTGCTTTTGTGGCATGAAAGACAAAGCTCTGTAGGCTTTGCACGGAACATTGCACTATATCCGGTTACAGCCATTTTTGCTACATGCTGCTGGCTTGGATGGACATCATGGCAACTGATGCAATTTACACCTGCTGTAGTATGTTCACTTAAGCTGGCATTTTTTTGTTCTCCGACTTTTTCGTGACAATTCAGGCAGACTTTACTGAATTCCATTGAGGATATTTTTTTAAGGGATTGAGGTGTTGCGGTTGAATTGTCTTTGAGATGTTCTGCAAGTTTGTCGCTATGACAATTACCACAAGTTGCAAGTTCATCTTTGGTTCCCCAGGATTTTGAGTGTGTAGTTCGCTCAAAAGATTTAACTTCTTCTTCATGGCACTCTTTACATGCCTGTTGGGAACTTGCAGACTGTTCAGTATTCGCATCCCCTTTATTCGCTTCCATTGTAATAGAAGGCTCATTAACTGTAGATTGATTTGATACAGTCAAATCGGTTATCGAGCCTAATTGGAATAAATACATCACACCTAATGATGATGACACCATAGCTGCAACGCTTAAACAAAGTAACCAATTTTTCATAAAACTCCTAAATTTATACAATAAATTAAAATTTTAACCCTTAAATCAAAGCAATTTTTATATCAGAATTATTAATCCGATTAAAAATAAATGTAAAATATCACATTACTCTTGTACTTTGTTGTATTATTACACAAAAGAGTATAATGTATGCTACAAAATAAAAAGCATTCTTAACTAGCACCTTTCCCTAAAAATGAATAATTTGTAATTTGTGTGTTAAGGTTTGATAACTTGTTAAATATAAAAATCTGCTTTAAAATTTGATTACAATTAAAATTTGTGTGTTTGAAAGAAGTCCAAATTTGGGAATAATATAAAGGTGATTTCTGATAGATTTGATTTAATGTAAGTACTTTAACTGATATAAGTTGCGATATGCAAATGAGATTCAAAAAAATAGTGGTTTTATTGATATTTTCTTTATTAGTAAAAATAATCATATAATTATTTTGGTAAATTTGGCAACTATTTAAAAAAAAATTTAAATTTCAATCATTATAAAAATAATATAATATTTTATTTAATCCAAATAAAAAATTAACTGAAAGAAAATAATATATTTTTTATATTTTAATTATTATTTTATGGAATTATAAACAATAATATAACTAATTCTAATATTATATATTTGTTCAAATTTTACAAAAGATATAGAGAAATTTAATAATTTGCATTCTTAATTGACCTAAAAAAATTATAAACATGTATAATAAAGATAACTTAAAATATTTTAAAGTATTTTCGCAGAGATTATTCATTTTTGTTGTAATTATTTTATTACAATTTAATGGTGCATTTTCGAATGATACACTTTCAGGGTCACCAATAAATTTTCATTTTCAGCAGACAATAATCATGCAATACCATCCTGATTTTCATGCGGAATATTCGGGTTTGCACAGTTTATTGTCAAATGAAGAATATGAAGTATCGGTGACAAGCACCTTCTTTTTTGGATTGAAGTTATCCCCTTCGACGGAATTTTACCTGAATCCTGAATTAACAGGCGGGCAGGGCTTGAGTGGCACTTACGGCATCGCAGGCTTCCCTAATGGGGAAGTTTATCGTGTTGGAAATCCTAAGCCCGAAATAACATTTGCGAGAGCTTTAGTAAGACAAACTATAAATTTATCAAATACACTCGATACAGTTAATGATGGGCAAAACCAATTTCCGGATATAAGGTCAAATTCATATATGACAATTACTGCAGGCAAATTCAGTATAACTGATATTTTTGATGATAATAATTACAGCCACGAACCGCGAACACAATTTATGAACTGGGCTTTGATGAGTGCGGGTGCCTGGGATTATCCCGCAAATACCAAAGGATATACCTGGGGTATTGCATTAGAGTTGGTTAATCCTTCCTGGGCTGTCCGATTAGCCGGTGTAATGGTTCCGACTGAAGCGAATCAATCTACATTTGATACAAAGATTGGTCAGGCAAACGGGTTAGCTTTTGAATTTGAAAAAAACTACTCTTGGTTTGAAAGGGAAGGTTCCATCAAGTTTATTGCCTTTCTTAATAATGCACGAATGGGAAATTATAAAGAAGCATTGCTTTTACCGAAGGATAGCATTGACATTACACAAACGCGGCAATACGGAAGAAACAAATACGGCTTTTGTATTAATGTAGAGCAGGATTTATCAGACAAATCGGGTTTGTTCGCACGTTTAAGTTGGAATGACGGACAAAATGAGACCTGGGCTTTTACTGAAATTGACCAATCATTATCTTTTGGTGCCTTGTTTCATGGCGGTCTGTGGTCGAGAGAAACCGATAGGCTTGGATTAGCTTTTGTGCTGAATGGAATATCAAAGGAGCATAGAGATTATTTGGCGGCTGGTGGTTATGGTTTTATTATTGGCGACGGCAAATTGAATTATGCTTTGGAGACTATTTTCGAAGCTTATTATTCATTTTTTATACACGATGCCGACCACTTCTGGTTTTCCCCGGATTATCAATTTGTCCTGAATCCCGCTTACAACAAGGACAGAGGACCAGTGCATATTTTAGGATTCAGAATTCATATTGAATTCTGAATCCACATGTAGGAGTTAAACAATTTATTAATACTAAATAATAATTATTAAACTATAATTATTCTAATACAATGACAGGAACGGCATGGGTACTATTATTTAATGTTAATACTATGAAATAAACACCTGAAGGGATACTTTGTATATTCCACAATAATTCACCGGAATACGAATTAATTTTATTTAATACAAATTGATTTTTGCTCGAAACAATTGTACCTAATACATCATAAACAGCAATATCTGCTTGTTCAATATTAAGACTCATATCCCAATAAATTCTCACCTTAGTATAATTTTGAGCCGGATTTGGGGATGGCTCTGATAAATAAACAATGCCTGATAAATCATTTAGACCTTCAACAGAAGTTATAGTTTGAGGCTTTGCAAACCATAACACTTCAGAATGCATCAAAGAATCATATGCCGAAATAAAAATCAAGCTGTCTTTTTGAACATTTAACACAAGGTTCGCATATCTTGAGCTAGGTGTTATATCTTTCCATAGTGAGGGATGATTTTCAAAATCATCATTTTCAAATAAAACGACTTTCATTTTACCTTTAAGATAATAAACACCATTAATAAATGCTTTATCCTTATAACATAATATGCCGGGATTAATATTCATAGATAAGCTGTCCATTGAAAGAATTTTATCTAATTTTTTCGTATAAACATTCAATCTGTAAAATTCGCTAATACCAAAAGTTTTATCATCATTTTTATGCATATAAGAAATAATGATATTGTCATTTATTTTTGAAATAGGAAAAGAGGAATAATCGGATTTAGGCAAATTAAAATCCAATTCATTTAGCCATGTATTTCCTGAATCTTTTGAACTAATCAGACTATAATAAACGCTATCAGATTTATAATTTACAGTTATTGCATAAAGTTCATTCCCTTTAAATTTATCACAAAAAATAATCTGAGAGGAATCTATATATGTACTCCTTTCAATCCCAAGGGTATCATTTAATAAATACAATACGTTATATTTTAATCCATATATTGCAGTTGGTAATAAAAATAAAGTATAATTATTAATGGGTAAAGTTATAAAAAATCTTGAAGAAAGTGGATATCCTATCATTTTGTTTACACTTTTAAGATTAACAGTTTCACAACCATCATTAGTAAAAACAAAATTAGTATCAAATTGAATAAGAGTAAATATATAAAAAAAACCATTATAAATATCCCTAAAATTTGAAACTGTATTATTATAAATATCTTTAAATCTATCATTGGCAAAAGCAACTTCATAATTTGTTTGCGGTAACCAAGTAACGCCGCCATCAGCAGTTTTTACCAATTTAGCATAAGGTTGAACGCTAAATGAATGTAAATCATCATTTCTTTTAATTATACCATTTAAGCTTAAATGTGATTTTAACTGCCAGTTTTTCCCCCTGTTAAAGGACATATAAATCAGCTTATCATGACCAACGGCAATAATTGTATCCTGAGTTAAAAATTTAATATCATTGAAACTAAGATTTGAAATATATCTGTCATTACCTGGTTCTTTAAATTGAATTACTTGTTTCGTTTGCTTATCTATTTTTAGAAAATATAATGAATCAAGATTATAAATTAAATTTGATGTATTATATAATTCAAAAATTTCATTATTATTTGCAGTATAGCAGCCAAAATTTATTGGGGAATAAATACTCTGAATAATTTTTCCATCGTATTGATAACAATCATTATTTAATTGGAAATATGTTAAATTATTATCTGAAAATAAATTTGTAATAATAGGACAATTTATGCAAATGCCTAAATCATGCAAATTTAATATCATAAGGCTGTCATTTTGTAAATTTATAATTCCTAATTTACCATGTCCTCCGGAATAAATTAAATTATTACTTGTTATTGTAAAGTTATAATATGAAGTATCAGTATCAAAATGATAATCTTTAATTTTGTTTAAATTCTGGTCACATAAAATTACATTAGATTTGCTCATGCAATAAAGATTGCCGCCGGAAGCCATGATTTTATAAAAGAAGGTACTGTCCCCAAAATCTGATTTCTGCCAGGTTGCTCCGTCATCGTTAGATTTAATAATATATTGCTTATCGAAAACACCGAAATAAGATTGCCCGATATTAGTGATACTCATTATCTTGAATGCATCATCAAGATTAGTCTGCCGCCATTTTTCACCGCCATCCAGAGACCGTACAATAATGCCTCCTTCTCCATATACCAAAATACTATAACCATTATAGGCAGAACCTATATAATTAGTATATGCCCTATAATAATCAATCCCATCGAATATACTTTCTTGAGCAGTGAGTAAAAATGTATTTGCTATAAACAGAATAAAAATGGCAAGAATTTTTTTCATAAATCACCCAATTTATTTTCCAACATAAAAATATTAATTATGTATTTAAAATGAAAATATTAACTTAGCACTAGTTCTATTCTATATAGAACTGCATAATTGGAAATCTAATTATATAAAACCAATCTATATAAAAATATTATTTGCGAAAAGACAAATTGTTAATTGTAATAACAATAAAATTAAGAAAAAGTTACAAAATTGGAAAAAATATCTTGCTACGGAATTATTTAATCAAATTAAATTACTAATATATTTAAAATACATTTGTTAAGATTTTCATTATTTGAAGCTTATCTCTATCTATCTCATAATTTGCGTTAAATAATTACAATCCCATTCTTATAGGCAGAATTACATTTGTAATACCCCGCCATTGCAGCCTCCTTTGTATGGGAAAATAATTCTTAATTTTTAATTCTTAATTCTAAATTATTCTACCGTATTCTTTCCGGCTAAATAACCTGTTGAAAAAGCCGCCTGCAAATTGTAGCCGCCTGTGTCTCCGTCAATGTCCAGAACTTCACCGGCAAAATAAAGATTTTTTACTATTTTTGATTCCATTGTCTTTGGTGATACTTCCTTCAGGCTTACACCACCTTTTGTAACCATTGCTATATTGTATTCTCCAAGACTTCTGACTTCAAAAGGATAACCACAAAATAGTTCTACAATTTGATTTCTCAATTTTTTCTGAATATTTCCTATTTGCTCACTACCGTTCAGTTGAAGCTCCGATAAA
>JBEKWK010000043.1:0-15283 GCA_049513175.1 FCB group bacterium | reverse complement strand
TTTAGTATTATATATGGAAGACGGGCAAATTGTTGAAATGGGCTCTCCTGAAGATATTTTTTCGAATCCTAAGGACCCCCGTACTCAGCAATATTTAAGTATTGTTTATGATTAATTAATATAACATTTGAAAATTTGATTATATCCTGAATTTTTGCTTAAATAATTCAGGATTTTTGTTTGATTTGAATTGTAATTTTTTATCATGAAGAAAATAGGAATAATAGGAGGGACATTTAATCCGGTTCATCTGGCTCATTTGATAATAGCCGAGCAATTTACCAATGAACTTCAACTTGATACTTGTTATTTTTTTCCATGTTTTATATCGCCTTTTAAAACAGATGTAGCTTCTAAAACAGAAAATGTTGCTGAACACAGATTGCAAATGTTAAAATTAGCTACACAATCAAATCCAAAATTTATTGTTGACGATTTTGAAATTGTTCAGAAAGGGATTTCTTATACATATAATACAATTTTATATTTAAAAGAAAAGGAACCTGATTCAAAATTTTATTTATTAATCGGAAGCGACCAGGCTTTGAGTTTTAAGCAATGGAGTAATTGGGAAAAAATCCTGGAATCTGTTCAGGTTTGTGTTGCTTTTAGAGCTGATGATTTAGAGAAGGAACCGGAGATTATTGATATCCTGATGTACAAATTTCATACTCCAATTATTTTACATTCGCCAATAATTAATATTTCAGCTTCTCAAATCAGAGAAAAAATTAAGCAAAAAAACTCCATTAAATCTTTGGTGCCTGATACGGTAGAGGATTATATTTATTCACATAAATTATATCTATAAAGAAAATTTCCCAAATCTAAAATCTACAATCTAAAATCTACAATTCTAATTAGTATCTTGTTACTTCAAAACTTGAGACGCCACCTGACAAATCAATATGTATCTTTTTATCGCTTTTATAAAAATTTTCGGTACGCCAGGTATCGTTTATTTTTTGAAATCCATGGAAATTTTTATTACAAAGTCCGGTATTTGAAATTATTTCACAACCCGAGCCTACCGGTATTTGTATCTTTACACTTGAAGCACCTACATCAACATTTACATTCGTTTCATTTACAATCTGACCAAGTTTAATCTCTATACTGGATGCCCCGCCGTCAATATTTAAATCTTCTACCTTATAATTACTCAAATCTCCTTCAAAAGTACAGGCTCCGAGGTCGAAATTCAGATTCCAGATAGTTTTAGGATTGAGCATTATATTTGCTCTTCTTTTTTCTTTATTCTTTTTCCAGATATTATCAAGAGTCAAATCTAAGGAAACCGCAGATGAATCATTATAGTTGGATACATTTAAATTTGAGGAACTTAGTTGAGAGAAAGTGTATACCTGAATTAAATCCGAACAGGTATCTTTCAATAGAAAGCCGCCTGCAGAAGCATCCAAAGATAAAGATGCTATGGTAATATTCGAATCGAGTTGATGGGAAAGCATTTTTTCAAATTTGTTTGTAGTATCATTTAGGGAATAATCATTTTTATGATTACCGAAAAGCTTATGGATATTAAAATTTACATTATAATCCCATTTGAATGTTATCAAGCTTACAATGACTATTGCAAGGAACAAGCCTGAAAATGAAGCAAGTATCTTTTTTGCAAAACCCGGAATTTTTAATAATGAGATACCCCACAAAACAAAAATGATGGGCCAAAAATTCAGAATAAAGCTTAAATCAAAATGCCATAATCCAAGTTGATTGACTAAAAAGAATAATCCTAAGCATATAAAAAATGTGCCCCAGAATATATGTGATGTTTTCATTTTACCTCCCTTATATTATTTTTAAAAATTGAGGCTTTTAAAATTATAAGAACACCAAGTGCTATAAGTAATAATGGGAAGAAAAAATGGAACCTTATAAACGGAAACATATTTTCAAGAAACCACAGGGAACCAAGGAATATTAATATAACTGCCACGATAACCCTTAAATTATTCTTTTTCCTTGTCTTTTCCGCCTGTAAATTAGAGTAATAATTTTCAAAACTTGATGTTTGAGGACTGTTCATTTCTTCAATTTCCACTTTTACCGGAATAATAATCCACATAATTATATAAATAAGGAAACTAACTCCCCAGCCGAGTGTTGCAATAACAAAAACAATTCTTACAATAACGGGGTCAATGTCGAAATATTCGGCTAAGCCACCTGCAACACCTCCAAAAACTTTGCTTCTTTGAGAACGGTACAACTTTTTTTCCATTTAAATGCTCCTTATTAAAACATTATTCTATTTTGTATACGGTAATTTTAGTTATATGTTACAAAATAATAAGAAATTTTTAAAGTAAGTGATGCAGGTAATAAGAAAAAACCCGTCTAAAAGATTTTCAGACGGGTTAATAAGATTAATTTGTTTAATTATATATTAATTATTCTGGTTCAAATCAGCATCCTCACTTATTTTAGAGTTGAGGTTCTCGTCGGTAATATTAATTTCCGGAGAATCTTTTCCAAATTTGTCAGAAAGTAATTCCGGTAAAATTTCTTCCGGTATTATAATATCACCTTCCACAAATTCAAATTTTAATTTATCTCCTTTATCGTCTATATCTGCAATTACTTTTGTGCCTAATTTTAATTTACCTTTCAGCATCTGGTCAGCCAAATCGTCTTCGACATATTTTTGTAATGCCCGTCTCAAAGGTCTGGCACCGAACTTATCATCAAATCCTTTTTCAACCAGGAAATCTTTTGCAGCGTCTGTCAGCTCGATATTCATTGCATTTACTTTCAGTCTTTCTTTGAGTAACTTCAATTGAATATCTATTATACCATGGATTTGTTCTTTTTGTAATTTATGGAATATGATAAAATCGTCAATCCTGTTAATAAATTCAGGATTAAATAACCTTTTAATAGAATCTTCAATTGTATCTTTTACATGGTCATAATCATCAACCGGCTCTAAGTCAGTAAACCCGATTCTGCCTCCGGCTTTTACGTCTCTCGTTCCTACAAACACATCAGGATGAGCCTTTTCTATTTCATCGAGAAGAATAATACAATAAGGCTTTCGGCGAACTTTCTCAGTTAACTGACCGCCTTCTTCATATCCGACATATCCCGGAGGTGCCCCGACAAATCGTGATACGGAAAACTTCTCCATATATTCGCTCATGTCAATTCTAATTAACGCTTCTTCGGAATCGAACATTACTCTTGCCAATGCTTTGGCAAGCTCGGTTTTACCAACACCTGTCGGACCTAAAAACATAAATGAGCCGATTGGTCTTCTCGGGTCTTTCAAGCCTGCCCTTGCACGCCTGATTGCCCTTACCAAATGCTCGATAGCATCATCCTGTCCGACAACGATTTCCTTCAATAATTCGGGCATTTTGATTAGCTTCTCATTTTCATTTTCAGCTATTTTATTAACGGGGATTCCTGTTGACATAGCCACCACATCTGCAATATCGTCCTCTTTAACAGGGAAAAATGTAGTGCTTGCATTATTTTCCCAATCTTTCTTGGCATTTTCAAGTTCATTTAATAATTTCTTTTCTAAATCCCTCAATCTTGCCGCTTCCTCGAAATTCTGTGTCTTTACAACTTTATTTTTTTGAACTTTGACTTCTTCAATCTGACTTTCGATATCCACTACCTCTTTTGGAACATCCATATTTCGAAGATGGACTCTTGCTCCTGCTTCATCCAAAATGTCTATTGCTTTATCAGGAAAATTTCGGTCTGTGATATATCTTTCCGACAGCCGTACACATGCATCTAAAGCATTATTTGTATATCTGACATTATGATGAACTTCATACCTGTCTTTTAAGCTATGAAGTATTTCAAGAGTTTCTTCTGTTGAAGGAGCATCAACTATTATTTTTTGGAAACGTCTGTCTAATGCCCCGTCCTTTTCAACATATTGTCTATATTCATCAAGTGTGGTAGCTCCTATACATTGTATCTCCCCGCGTGATAAAGCAGGTTTAAAAATATTAGATGCATCGAGTGAACCTGATGCACCGCCGGCACCAACGATTGTATGCAGTTCATCTATAAAAAGAATCACATCGGTTGCCTTCTCAAGCTCATTCATAACAGCTTTCATTCTTTCTTCAAATTGTCCTCGGTACTTAGTACCGGCAACAAGAGAAGCCAGGTCTAAAGTAACAAGCCGTTTATCATATAAAACCCTTGGTACCTGCCTGTTTACTATTTTTAAAGCCAAACCTTCAACTATTGCGGTTTTACCTACTCCTGGGTCGCCTATCAGAACAGGATTATTCTTTTTCCTTCTCGATAATACTTGAGTAACGCGCTCAATTTCTTTTTCTCTGCCTATGACAGGGTCTAATTTATCATCCAGTGCGAGCTTTGTCAAATCTCTTCCGAAATTGTCAAGTACCGGAGTTTTAATGGTTTCTCGCTGGACTGTTTTTCCTCTTAGGCTACCCTGCGATTGCTTTGGTGGTGTACTGGGTCTTCCGCTGATAATGTTATCGAGTTCGTGACGCACAGCATCATAATTTACTGAAAATTGTAATAGTATCTGAGCCGCAATATTTTCCTCGTCTCGAAGCAAAGAAAGTAATAAATGTTCCGTACCAATCAAATCGGATTTATACAATTTAGCTTCGAGATAAGTAACTTTAAGTACTTTCTCAGCCTGCTTTGTTAATGGAATATTACCGACATTAATAGTAGAGCTTG
The DNA here is from genome assembly GCA_049513175.1 of FCB group bacterium. Lineage (GTDB taxonomy): Bacteria > Bacteroidota > Ignavibacteria > Kapaibacteriales > UBA2268 > JBEKWK01. The sequence continues at coordinate 10,582 of JBEKWK010000043.1, read as the reverse complement.
ACGCCTTTACCATATCCTCGGTATTCTTTTTTAATTTATATAAGTCAACCCCAAGATTTCTAAGGATTTTTACTGCGATACCTTCTCCTTCACGGATTATACCAAGCAACAGATGCTCGGTGCCGATATAATCGTGACCCAAGCGAAGTGCTTCCTCGCGGCTTAAACGAATTACTTCGTTAACTCTGTTTGAAAAATTTCTTTCCATAGTTTTATTTATTTAGTGAATATTATATACTTAAATAGTACCTATTCTTTGATAGCAAGACGAAATCATATTTGTTTTATTCTATTTTCTTCTATTTATAGTGTGTTTGTTTATAGGTTTTGTACTTGTTCATTATATTGCTAATTTTGTTAAGTACAAACAAATTTTATCAATAACTTAATATTATTTTAAAGAAAATATTAAAAGTTAATCCTGAATAGAAAATCTATGTCAAGAAAAGAGGATATGAAAGAATCCGGTGTTTCTATTGTAATCGGCAGTTACAATAGAAAACGTTTTCTAAAATTAACAATAGAAAGTATAAGAAAAGAACTTGAAAAAGCCGAATTTCCTTCAGAAATTATCGTTGTTGACGGTGGCTCTAATGACGGTACATTAAGATGGTTAGCAAAACAAAAAGATATAATCACAATAATTCAATTTAACCGGGGTAAATGGAAAGGGAAAACAATCACTCGGCGTTCATGGGGATATTTTATGAATCTTGGTTTTAAATCCTCCCAAGGGAAGTATATTTGTATGCTCAGTGATGATTGTTTGGTAATACCCGGAGCAATAATTAACGGTTATAAACTGTTCGAACAAAAATTGAAAGAAGGTGTTAAGCTTGGTGCAATGGCATTTTATTGGCGTAACTGGCTCGAACAGGAATCATATTGGGTTGGGCTTACACTCGGAAGCAAAATGTTTGTGAATCACGGACTTTATTTAAGAAAGGCAGTAGAGGAAGTAGATTTTATTGATGAAGACACATATCTTTTTTATCATGCTGATGGAGACTTATGTTTAAAGTTGTGGAATTCCGGGTATTCCTGCATAGATTCTAAAGATTCATTTATGGAGCATTATTCTCATTCCGGATTTACAGTGAGGAAATCTAATCTGGAAAATCAGAAAAAAGATTGGGAAAATTATTTAAAAAGGTGGGATGGCATTCTATTTGATTCTCAAAATGATACTAAGGGTGGTTGGTTATATAAAGATTTTGATGATAAGGAAAATACCGCAAGAAAATTTATAAAAGCAAATTATTTCAGATACTTTTTTACAAAATTTATTTATCTTAAAATAGCAAAAAAATTTCTTAAGAATAAAACATTATAACATGGCGCTAAATCCTGCAATAAATAGTTTTTTGGGTAAATTATACCATGGAATTATCTCGATTCCTCTTTTTATTGCTTATAAATTCCAATTCATTAATTTCAAATTAAAATCGAGAAATTTTTCAAAAAGATTCTCATTAAAATTTCTTGATTTTTATCCCTGTTTATTCGATAAAACTGAAAATACAACATTTGATGCGCATTATATTTATCATCCTGCCTGGGCTGCGAGAATCCTTGCTCAATACAAACCAAAGGTACACATAGATATTTCATCCACCATTGCCTTTTGTACGATGCTCTCGGCTTTTATAAACACAAAATTTTATGACTTCCGACCGGCAAAACTTGATTTGGATAATCTGTCTTCGGACCATGCAGATTTGCTCTCATTGCCTTTTGACAATGATTCTATTGAATCCTTATCTTGCATGCACGTTGTAGAGCATATAGGTTTAGGCAGATATGGTGACCCTTTAAATTATGATGCGGATTTAAAAGCTATTTCTGAATTATCGAGAGTAGTGGCTACCGGTGGTAATTTGTTGTTCGTTGTTCCAGTTGGAAAAAATGCAAAAATATTATTCAATGCACATCGGATTTATACATATAAACAGATAATTGATTATTTCAATGGATTCGATTTAATGGAATTTTCACTTGTTTCCGATAATGGAGATTTTTTAAGGAATGCTTCTCAAAAGTTATCGGATGAACAAATTTACGGGTGCGGTTGTTTTTGGTTTAAGAAGGTAAATAATTTATTGCATGATTAGTATAATTATTATAATAGACAAATTTATTTAAACTAAATATTATGAATTTAACTTTATCTATTTACTTTGCATCAGACAAGACATATTTAACAGTATTAGAGCCTACCAAAAAAGGACTATCACTGGTTTATGTTAATTCCACTTTTAATCCTGTAAATTTAGAAAAAGAAGATGAGCTATTCTCTCAACCGGGTGTAATCGAGTTATTGAATCTGTTTGAGGAATTACCTGAAAATATTTCACAGTTGACATTAACATTACCGGCAGAAAACGTTGCTGTGACTCAGTTCCCCGGTATGACTGATATGTCTATAGATGACATGAAAAAATTAGTGGAATTAGAAATCAGGCAGACTTTACCTCAATTCAATTTTGATGTCTTTTTAGCAACCACAATTCCATTGATGCCTAAATTAGATGAACAAAAAATGATATTGGCAATAATCTTATCGAAGCAAAGTTTTAAGTCTTGCAATTTAATTGCTGAAAAATTAGGTTTACCCGTATTAAACATTGAGATAAGCCAGATGAATGCTCACTCTGCATTTTTGTATAATTATCCCGAACATTTTGATAAAGCGATTGCCTTGATGGGATTCCAGGGTAAATTTGTTGACATTAGTGTAATTAAGGAAGGAAAGCCGTACTATTACAATCTTATAGGTTTTACTGATATTGAATTTATTACTCATATTTTGCAAAAAGAAATCAATAAAATATTATCCGAATATATTTCAACTGTTGATTATGCTTATTTATTTGGAGCAGGTCTGACAAAAGAAATATTATCATTAGCCGGTAACTCTTTATCAGGTTTTGTAAATGAAACGAAAAAATTAAATGCCTTTCGTATGCTGACTACAACTTTATCCGAAAGGGAAAGGAAATACTGTTCAAGGACAGCACATATTTATCCACCCTGCATAGGAGGTAGTATGGTTTCTTACCATGAAAGATTCAAATTGGTATAATGCGTATAATTCGTGGTCTATATAAAGGAAGAAAACCTGCCGGGACTTTGCCTGCTCATATTCGTCCCACTACTGATGCTGTCCGCGAAACTGTTTTTAATATTATAGAAAATTATTTGACTTTGGATGGTGCTGTCGTTCTCGATTTATTCTGCGGGGCAGGTATGTTCGGAATAGAAGCACTAAGCCGTGGTGCGGATAAATGTTTTTTTATAGATAAAAATTTTCATTCGATTGAATTTGTAAAAAAATTTATTTTAGCTTTAAAAATAACGGATGAAAAATATATTTTACAACAAGTGGATTCGGAAAAATTTTTAAAATTATCTGCCACTTATTTTCCCGGGAAATATAATTTGATTTTTATTGACCCTCCATACAATCTTCTAATTTCAAATAAAATTATTGAAACAATAGATGAACAAAAATTATTATCTGAAAAAGGAATTATCGTAACTGAACATTCTGATTTTGAAGTTGTGATTGTACCCGATAATTTTGAAAAAATAGCAGAAAGAAAGCAAGGCTCAACTGTGATAGATTTTCTTATAATTAGAAAATAAAAAATCCTACCGCAGTAGGATTTGTATATTATTTGGTATGATTCAATATTTTTTTACAAATGTTCTTCTTCTGAAATAACAATAATTTTATCTCCTTCCGAGAAAAATATTTGCTTTGATTTCCTTGGATTAACTATTACACCGTAGCCTAAAAGACTGTCTTCAGGGGCAACTCTCTTTGGAGAATGTAATTTATAACCAATCGCTATCTGATTTCTTTGTCTTGCAGATTCGAGTATTGTATAATAATTAACAGGTCTGCCAAGTTCAACATAATATTCTGCAGGTTTAATATAAATCGCAGGTCCGCCGGCACTGAATAAATCTTCAAATACTGTCTTCAGCTCCCTGTTTTCGGAAATCTGTGAAAGCATCAAGCTATCGAGTTTTACACTGACTATAAAGTCGTCCGTATAAGTGATTTCGGCAAGCTGCCTGTTCCTGTCATCCAGCATCTCACTGACTATGGAAAAATCATGACCTTTTATATCTGCTATATCTCTGAGATGAAGTAAAGTGCTTAATGTTCTTGCATCGGTAGATTGGACATCATTCAATTCTGTTTGACTAAGAACTATTATATGGTCAAATTGATTTTGCAAAATCTCATCCAAAATTCTCCTGTTGGTAGTATCACCGAGCCAGAAAGTAACTGTCTGGTGAGATATTCCAGAACAATGTGTTGCTAATTCTTTTTCGACATTCATATTGTCAGCAACGACAGTCATTTTAGAACCGGGCCATACATAATTATCCAGCTCATTCAATATAAGTGGAGCGCGTCTGTTCCAACCTAATATTAGAGTTGATTCAGGTTTGGGAGGGACGTATTTCGGTGCGATTCTTATTGCTGTCGGGTCTATTCCAAATTCGGTCAAACCGGACATGATAACAGTATCATCATCTTCTGAAATTGCTATTACCATATCGCCGCTCTCCATTTTAGTATTCATAGGAGGCTTTATCATTATTCTCCCATCGTGCCGGCGAATTCCGATTATAGCTGATGTTTCATAAGCGAACATCGTTTCGACAAATGTTCTGGCAACTAATTTAGGTTCTTCCTGAAAATATATTTCATCACCCTTGAAATCTAATAATTCCGTAAAAACAACAGATAGCCCCGGTTGACGGCATGTTTGTGCAGTAATTCGGGAAATTAAATAATCGAATACAACAAGCTGCACCTCATTTTTACCGGCTATTTCTGCTATGGCAACATTTTTGGGGTCTCTGATTTCCGCTACTATATGATATTTTTGAGGGTAAGGTTTCCTATTAGGATTATTAGTAATTGCAAGAATGGTTTTTATTACAATAGAATCAGGGTCATTCGATTCGGGAGCTAAAATAATTATCGAACGTGCATCATTCAAGTTTACAATTTCCAGGTCATGCAGGTCAATAGGATTGCCTGTTCTGCAGACAAGCCTTGTATTTTTTGTACCCCCAATCTTAGTTTTAATTTCATCCTCCATTTCGACTTTATCCTTTTCGGCAAGGATAACTATACTTGGATTTTTTTGGTTTTCATTTGCAATTACCAATTCCGAGACAATCTGAAATACCTGGAATGACCAACCGAGAATAACAGTGTGGTTTTTCTCGACAACATAAGATTTTCCCTTACGCAAATCATTTATCTTATTTACCACACCGCTATTGACGATACCTATTAATGTACTTAACATTAACAGACCGCCGATTGTAGCTATAAACATATAAATCAGGAAGTAAATATCAATAGGGTCTTGTCCGACAACTCCGCCGTCAAGCGTACGAAGAATTACCACCCAGACTGAATCAAGGAAAGTTACATTCTTTGTATCTTTTAAACCATAAACCTGCCAGTCAGGTGTTGCGGGTATAGCATGAGTTATATAAACAAGCACTGCTATTATAATTATAAATACTACTGTGGCAACAAATAATAATGCGATTGGAGCAAATGTACCTTTTGACATTAAATTGTCAAAAGCATATCTAATTCTTTGTCTAATTGTTACTTTTTTCATTTTTTCTATTTATATTTATTTATATATTATTAAGTAACGAAATATGCAATAGGTTTTATGACTTATCTAAGCAAGCAAATTATGAAAAATTTAAATATTATTCAATATTTAAATATAATACAATCTATTTTATGTAAAATTAATGAAGTTTTATATGTATTTACAGGATACTAATATTTAAATGTTTATTTAATCAGAAGAAGACTATCTTATTAGGATTTACACCGACATTAAACCTGATTTTTGGAGATATTGTTGATTTTAAATCATAGATTATTATTTCACCTGCGACCTGATAATTCTTTGCATTTCCTATCCAAATAGTATAATCATAATAAGAAACAGCAAGTGAATACCAGTATTCATTATTTATTATATTTCTTATTAATAGTTGAGGTTGGGAATTTATAATATTTAAATTCAGTAAGCTTGCTCCCGAATCGCTTAAGAAAAATAATGAATCTCCGGTTTGTGAGAGTGATATTGATTTAGCGTTCAATTTCCATCTTCTCAATTCTGTAAAATTATCAGCATCGAATTCGACTATTCCACCTGTAGAATCTTTGAGGGAAGGCAAATTATTATATGCAGCATAGAGCTTTTGATTTTTTGCGTTGTAAATAACTTCGATAACATCCGGTAGGTTAATTAATGAGGCTACCTCAGTGCGATTAATTAAATCTATTACCGATATGGTTCCCGCTTTAGGTTTATTTGCAAAATAATCACCATACCCGGAGTTTGCTACAAATAAATATTTTTCAGATTTTGTTATACCTTCAGGTGCAGGTCCTACAACAATATTTAAATTTTTCCATGCAATTGTTTTTGGATTAAATTCATAAATGCAATTTGCGTATAGGTCAGTAATAAATGCAGAAGTATCATTTACTATGCAGATTTTTCGAGGGCAATTATTGCCGTTAAGATATAATCTGCCTAAACTTTTACCCGTAGAAACAGTAATTACTTCAATCGTTTTAGATGTTGATACTGAGATAAAAGCAGTATCACCCTTAATAACTATATCATTTGCTAAATCTCCCAGCCGCAGTCCAGAATTTATATTAGAAAAATAATCATTGATAAGGTCTCCAGTTTTAAAATCATATCTTGATAATGTAGAATTATCCATTCCCCAAAGTCCTTCGCAAAGAATAAAAGCACCATTCTGTCCTGTTTGCGTCTGGGTTGAATTTATCGGTTCATTTGGTTGCCTGACGCAGGAAACTAAAAACAAAAATGTAACAATTATTTTAAGTTTTAAATTCATACTATTGAATATAAATTTTTTTATAAAAATTCACTTGAGTATCAGAAATAAATAAAAAGTAAATACCTGATGGAATATTATTAGTGTTAATAATTATTCTATTTTCGAAAGTGCCTGAAAAAATTTCCTCACCAAGATAATTATACAGCTTTATTTTAGAATTTATCACAGATATTATTTTCTCAACTATTAGTATATTTGATTCCATTTTAATATTAAATTGTTCCCGTATAGGTAAAGATTGATTATAAACATCAGACGATATCTGTTTTAGATTCAGACCGACGACTGCGTCCAAATCAAATCCGCTGATTGTTGGGTCATAAAAAGGGTGTTTGGGATTATCGAGAATCATTTGACAAATATCAGTGATTTTGATATATCTTATATTTTTTAAATTTAAATCAGCCAAATCGAATGAATCTCCTCCGCTTTCTGCAGGATTGAATGTGTCTTTATCACCGTTAGTGGGGGTTATGCCTGCACAGCCTTTAAGAGTGAGCGAATCGAACGGAAATTCTACGAAATTGATTCCGTCACTGCTAACGGCTACTTTCGCAGGTTCAGCAAATATTTTATTTGTTACAGGATTAAGAAAAGCGTTTTCAAATATGGTGAAGTCCGGTCCGGGTTCGTCAATTACCTCAAAGTTTTTAAATCCGACAATAATTACTCCGCCTAATCCTATTGAACAGATTTCTTCAGGACTTGATTCGGGGATAGTATATCTTGCATTTTTTGAAGGTAAGCCGAAAATATTTTTTGGAAAATATTCGGGAGATTGTCCGTTATTTTGTCCTGTTCCGGGTTTAAAGTAATATACGGTATCTATACCCTCATGAATATTTTGGGCAAAAATGTTATAATATATAACACATGAAATTATCAAAAACAAAATATATTTTTTCATAATCATACCTATATTTCATAATTTATTCCAACCCTGAAACTGCGTCCGGGCATAGGATAGTTCTTAATTATACAGTATTGTTCATCAAAAAGATTATTACAATCAAATCTTATTTTTATTACAGATGTTGAAATTTTTATTTCTTCACATGCAAATATATTCATAACGAAAGATGACGGATTTATTGATGAATACGAGTTATCAGGCAGACAATAATAATAGCTTGAATATTGTGCAGTCATTCCAACAGAAAAGTAATTAAAATTTAAAACACCAATAAAAGAAATAATTTCCTGGGGTACATATACAATTTGTTCCCCGTATGTAATGGCTCCTGCACTTTCATCTGTTGCTATTTGCCTGGTATACGAAAAATTTATATCAATTAAATTTTTAAATATATTTGATTTTATATTAAATTCAAATCCTTTAGTCAAAACGCTTCCGATATTTTGGGCGCTCCATGTAACCGGACTTTTCGGAATTGATAATATTTGGTCTTTTGTTGAAATAATAAACCCTTCAGCTTCAACAGATAGATTTTCTAAGGGGACATAATTGATCCCCAAATTATAAGAATTAGAACGTTCAGGTTTCAGAGTGGATGTGCCGTAATTTAAATAATACATTTCGTTGAATGACGGCGGTCTGAAATTATATGACCATTGAGAACGTAATTTTAATGGTAAATCAGGTGATGATAATATGAATCCTAAAATAGGGGAGAGTGCTGTTCCTATGTTGGAAATTGCATCCAATCTCAAACCACCCTGCATTGATAATTTTAAAAATTCACTTAAAGAAAAATCAGTTTCCTCTCGATTTGAAATTGCAAAATAATTCCGTGAAACATATCTCCCTACACCGGCTTGAAGCATATCACCATTTAAATCGGAAAAGCCGGTTTCCATATTGAAATCTGAAATTATACTACCGAAACGAGAGCTTAATCGTCCTGACAGCATAATATCTTTATTAAAAAACGTATTGTTAATTCCTGAATTGATATTACCGAAAGCAGTCGTGTCATTATAATTTAACCGGTTTAATCTGCCCGATAAACTAAACATAATTGATGTATTGGTATTTATTTGTATTTTTGTTTGTAAAATTAATAACAATTCTTTTTCATTTAACCTGGCATTAGAATCTATGACATTTCCCTGAACTACGGCTCCGGGAGTGCCTCTCACCGAGCTTCTGAAAAATATTTTAGGAGTAAAAGACCAGTTATTTATTTCTGATTCGGCAAATAAAGAACAGTTTAGATTTTCAAAATCTGCATTATTTCTGTGTAAAATTTTATCTGTACCAAATTGATTAGATATAAAAGGGTAATTCCCTTCTGATTTTGTATATTCAATATTTCCCTGAAAATATAAATGTTCATCTCCCTCTCCTTTGGAGAGGGAAGGGGTGAGTTTATTTTCTCCCTCTCCTTGGGAGAGGGTTGGGGTGAGGTAAATGGGTATTGTGAAATTCACTGCCGTATTCCATTCATTAAATGAACCTCTCGATAATTTCCCTGATAATGAATAATCATCTTTAATCTTAGTCCTTAGATTAACAACTCCCCCGATAGCATTCCCACCGAACAAAGCAGAAGTACCGCCTCTGATTACTTCTATATTATCGAGAATTGAGAGCGGGAAAATACTCAAATCCATTAACCCGTTTTGGGAGGAATTAAGTTTTACACCATCAAGCATGATTAATGTTTGCATTGATGTTGTGCCACGCAATGACACAGTTTTCATACCTCCGAGTCCGCCATAATTTTTTATGAATACACCGGGAGCAGAGGATATGGCTTCCGAAACCTGCATAGCCCCAATCTTCTGAATATCTATTAAGCTAATACTTGATACAGGAGAATACATTAAAGCTCTATCACTCAGTATTCTGTCTGCCTTGACCTCAACTTCGGGAAATCTCACTTTTACACTATCGGAAGATGAAATGTTTTCTGCCTTTACTTTACTAAATGAAAGAGAAATTATCAAAATGCTCAATATTATTATATGCTTATTAATATTCTATCCTAAAATTATTAATTTTTAATTTTTAATTCTTAATTATCTTTAAGCCTATCTTATTACACAAAATAATTTTGCACTCGTATTATTCCCGTTTTTCATTCTTGCAAAATATATACCCGGTGATAGATTCAATTCTTTTGTTGATATAACAAATTTTATTCTATTATCTGAAATAATTGGATTAGTATTCGCTCCCAATATCTTTCCTTCAAGGCTTGAAATCTCAAGTATTGCATTTTGAGAATTAAATCCATTATTATTAATTTCAAATGTAAATAAATCATCCGTTGGATTAGGATAAATGTAACTGATTGAAGGATTATTTTTAAAGCTAACATCATCAACATATGAATATATAGTTACATCTGAATCCGGTGAATAATCAGGTAAAGAGATATTGGCTACCACAAAATATATTCCACTGCCCAATATTATATCTAATCCCTCACATTTCCCATGTGTTTTAACAGAATCTAATATTTTACCTTTAAGGTCGGAAATCTTTAAATAACCTTGATATGTTGTATATATAACACTATTGCCAAATTCTACAGCTTCCCTAGGACCATCATATTGTCCGGTGTTTGTACTTATGCTATCTTCTAAGGTTTTGGTAACTAAATCATATATTAATATTTTTCCTGAACCGTTTACTGTAACTATTAATTTGTCACCAATTAATGATAAATGATTTCCCCCA
>JBEKWK010000042.1:0-12312 GCA_049513175.1 FCB group bacterium | reverse complement strand
GGAAAATAATACTTGAATTATTAATGCAATCAAGTGATTTTTTAAAATATGAATGTGAATTTAAACGCAAGGATGGCTCTACATTTACAGGTTATATTAATTCAAAGATAATAAGAGATAAAAACGGGAAGCCAAAAAATATTTTCGGATTTATGGAAAATATTACCGAAAGAAAAAACATTGAAAATAAACTTTATGAAACAAATAGTATTCTGGATGCAATCTTTCAGGGCTCAGCAGTAAGTATTTACATTAAGGATATAATGGGTAAATATCTGATGGTAAATTCTGCTTGTTTAAAGTTGCTCAATAAAAATCTGGTTGAAATAATCGGAAAAGATGATAGAGCTGTTTTTTCAGCATCTGAAGCAAAAAATATTATGAAAATGGACAGAAAAATAATTCTATCCGGTGAACCGATGACTTTTGAAGAAACTATAGAAATAAACAATTGTACTTATAATTTATTAACGACAAAAAAACTATATTGCGATAGCCTCGGAAAAGCAATAGGACTGGTCGGAGTAACAATAGACATTACTCATATGAAAAAAGCCGAAGAAGCACAAAGGATATCCGAAGATAAATATAAAACATTAATTGAAAATATGCCTGAGGCAGTTTATAATATGGATTATGATGGACATATAACTTATATCAGCCCGGTAATAGAAAAATTAACCAAATATAAAGTTCATGAATTTCTATATAAACCGTTTACTGATTTTATTCACAAAGATGATATAAAAGCTTTAGTTGAAGATTTTAAAAAAACTCTTAAAGGGAATTTAAATCCGGCAGAATTCAGAGTAATGGATAAAGATGGCGGAATAATTTATGTCAGAACCAAAAGCCAGCCCATTATTCAAAATTCAAAAGTTATAGGTTTAACAGGAATAATTTCGAATATAACTCAGTTAAAATTATCAGAAGAAAAATTTTACAAGGCATTCCATTCAAATTCGAATTTAATGTTAATCAGTGAATTCCCTGAAATAAAATTTGTTGAAATTAACAAAACATTTTTGGATGTTTTAGGATTTAAAAAGGAAGAAGTAGTCGGAAAAAACCCGAAAGAATTAAATATTATTTTTGATAATAAAAGTTGGAATGAACTTCTGAAATTATTAGGGAATGGGTCTAAAGTAAAAGAAATTGAGCAGATAATTCTTACTAAATCCGGCGAAAAACGTTTGGTTAAATTTACCGGCGAGCTATTCATAATACAAGATAAAAATTATTTATTAGGTGAAATGCATGACATAACGGAATTAAAAACTGCAGAAGAAAAAAAAGACCAATCCCTGGCTGAAATGAAAATCCTTTCCGAAACTGCTTATGGCTTGCTCAAATGTAACACTATACTTGAAATACATCAGTTGGTCGGTGAAAAAATTATGGAATTATTAAAAGATGATATTTATTTAATGGTAAGTGACTATGATGAAAAAACCGACTCAATACACATAACTAAATTATTCGGGGTGGAAAAATATTTATCATCAGTAATAAATCTTTTAGGCAAAAGTCCATTTGATATAAAACCCAAATTGTCGGAAATGGCTGAAGAAGATTTAAAAATATTTTCATCAAATAAATTAGAACGTCTGCCCGGTGGCTTTCACTCTCTTTCTGCAAGGAAAATACCTAAATCCATCTGCACAGCCATTGAGACAATATTAGGCATCAAATCTATATATGTGATGGGTTTCAATATACAGGATAAACATTATGCAGGAGTGACTATTTTAAATAAAAAAGATAATAACATACTTCATAAATCTCTGATTGAAACAATAATTAACCAGGCAGCAGTTGTCGTCCATAGAAAAAAAATAGAAGACATTCTTAAAAGAAGCGATGACAAATACAGGGACGTTATTGATAATGCCTATGAAGCTATTTATGTTGTACAGGATTATAATATTGTTTTTGCTAATCCTAAGACTTTTGAACTTTCCGGTTATACTGTTGATGAATTCATAAACAAACCAATCTCAGAAATAATATATAAAGATGATTTAAAGAATATCAAAAAAATGTATGAAGAAAGGATTAAAGGAATTCATAATACAAGTTTCAATAGATTAAGATATTATCATAAGAATGACGGGATACATTGGTGCCAGATAAAAGCAACAAGGATGTTATGGGATGGGAAACCGGCAATGCTGGTTTTTAGTCTTGACATAACCGAACAAATTAAAGTTGAACAGGAATTAGAACATCGAAAAAAAATTGAAGAATTAGTTAATAATCTTTCTAACCATTTTCTTAAAATACCTAATAATAAATTCGAGTCTGAAATCGAAAGAGACCTTGCTATTCTTGGAGAATTTGTCTGTGTTGACAGGTGCATGATATCCTTGTTTTCGGAAGACAAAAGTAAAATAGAATATTATAATGAATGGAAAAAAATTGGAATTATTGAAAATATTTCAAAATTAAAGGGATTAGAAATATCGCAATTTGACTGGGTTTTTCAAATGCTGGATACAGATAATTATATTTATATTCCAAAAATAACGGAACTACCCGAAGTAGCAAATATTGAAAAAATTCATTGGCAGAATTTGAATTATAAATCCCTTTTGATTTTTTCTCTAAATATAGATAACACACTGACGGGATATTTTGGATTTGCTACTGAGACATTTGAGAAAGAATGGTCTAATCAGGATATTTTATTATTACAATTAATAAGCAATGTATTCTCAAATGCCCTGAAACGCCAGAGGTCCGAATAAGAAAAATAATATTATAATAAAAAATAATTAAAAGCCAAACTAATTTTTAAAATTATTTTACAAACAAATCCAATATCTCACCCGGATTAATATTTGCATGAACAAATAAAGCTTCAGTCTTAAATTTATCTGTTTTAATAAAATTTAATTCGTTTATAGCTTCTTTAAATGAATTAATTGGTAAAGAGGATTTATTATCCAAGGGGTGAATATCATTCATATGAATATTATTCTCCAGCTTATTTATAGTATCAGATAATAAATTATTTTTCAGGGTAGAATTTGAAGTATCACTATTTTGGGCATCTGTATTCTCATTAAGAGTTTCTTTAACAGCCTCGTTTGTCTTTAAGTTCTCTATTCTAAAAGAGCTAATTGATGAATCCGTAATCCCTTTTACTTCCATTTTAATCTCTTAATTCAGATATATTATTATAAAACAAAATAAAAAATAATCTTTAGAAAAATAAGTGACAAAAAATATACCAAAATAAAACACACAAAATCGAGAAAAAGAAAAATTTATTTAGATATTTACTTTTTATTAATTAAATTAATGTTAGTATAAATAATAAATTAAATATTCTTATTAAAAAATTTATTCATACTCCGGAGGTCTTTATGATAAAAACTATACTATCGTTTTTATGTATACTAATTTTTATCGCATGTACACCAAAAGAAAGAGAGCTTACTACTGAGGACATAGCAAGAGAACATCAGGCAATAATGAATGTTATGAAAAAGAATATCAAGGCTGCGGAAGAAAAAAATTTCTCTGCTCTTGTAGAAACACTTGCTAAAGATGTAGTGTTCTTTGGAACGGATTCATCAGAAGTAATTACGACTTTTCCAGATTTTAAGAAAAAAATGTACAATCAATGGTCCTTATTTGACAAACAGAAATATGGAGAGATGTCCGATATTTCAATCCAGATGGACAATAATGCTACATTTGCTTCAATGATTTTTGGGATACCTTTTGATGTTACAATCGGTGAAAAAACTGCCCATCTATTTTTAAGAATGGCACGAATCCTTAAAAAAGAAGATGAAAGATGGGTCATTGTCAGCGGTATTGTAGGCAGTACAAGTCAAAGTGAAATTAAGCTACTGGATGACCTGGTCAAAGCAAAAACAAATCCCGGAAAATAATAATCCGTTGATTCAGGTTGTTAGAATTTTTAAGAAAAAGGGAGTTCACCTCCCTTTTTCTTCAACTTAATAACAGAACTAATCTTCCTATAACAAGAAAATACAAAATTACTCCGATAAGAATATAGCGATATATTTTCTTTGAATATGGAAATTTATTTTGAGAATATTCATAGAGATATGCAATTGCAAAGGAAGCTACCTCGACACAAATGACAATTATAAATGTAATCCCTAACGGTAATGATTTATTATAAATTTTGCCTATACCCTGAGACCATGGTGTTCCATATATCAGAAATAAATGTGTGATATAAATGAACAATGCTTTTTTCCCAAAAAATGAATAATAGAAAGCTAATTTTTTTGTGAGTGTAAACACTAAAGCAGCAAATGACAACACTATAAATACGGTACCTATCTGATTAAATATAATGCCCGGATTTGCTTTCATTACTACATCAAAAAAGAAATGCCGTGTATAGATTGGATAAAACTGGAATCCGAGGAAAATAAAAATCAAACCTATCGGAATTCCCGAATATAAAATAAATTTTATTCTTTTATCGGGCGCAATTTGTTTTAATAATGTTCCATATGTTACACCGGAAAACATAAAACCCATATATGGAAATACAGTAAATCCGGAACCATGGTCGAAGGATATATATGAGGCAAGGCTTTCCGGCAGTATCTGAAACCATCTAATATTATGAACGAATGCTGAAGAAAAAATTATTGTTGTTGCAATGATGAAAGAAGTAATTCCAAGTGATTTATCATTTTTAGTCAGCAAAAATACCAATAGTACACTAATCAATGAAACACCGATAATCTGTAATATTCCTATTTGTAAAAATGGTATCCAGGATTTGCTGTCAATATAAAATAAATCGAATGCGTTGGAAACCGGGCAATTGAACATATATCCAACTGCAATTAGAATTAATGCAATTTTAATCCGTCGCCAGATAGTATTATTATCTAATTTCCCCTGTTCATTACGTTTATTTGCAAAAACCTGCACAGCACCTGAAACCATCAGGAACATCGGGGAAGTATATCTTCTTAGATATGCCCATAGCGACCATGGGAAATTATTGATATCCAGTTCATGAGGAGATGCAAGAGCATCGAAAGTATGACCTTGAATCATCATGAACATTGCGAATATCCTTGTCAAATCCAGGGAAGAGATTCGCTGTGACGATAATAGTCGGGCTTTTATACTTTTATTAGTAAAATCCTCTGTTTCCTTTTTCATTACAAAAAAATATTAGTTTTTACTACCATTTAAAAAAATTTAAATGTAAAAATAAAACCATTGATGTAATAAATGAAAATTAATAATAATATGTAATTTATTCATCAATACAATTATTTATTTTCCAATTCTCTTTTGACAATTTAAAATGATTTTGGTTTATATTAATGAATTTATTTTTTTATAAAAAAGACCTGATTTATTAAATAAACCAGGTCTTAAAATAAGTCAAATATTTATTATCTGATACGTTTCGGTCCGGCATTTATAACTTCATCAGGAATGCCTGCAGAAAACAACTTGAAATTCTCTATGTATCTTGATGCAAGAGCATCATATTTTTGCCAGTACTCATCTTTATTTCCCCATGCGTTGGACGGTTCAAGTACATCTTCCGGAACTTCGGGACATGTTAAAGGTACTTCAAAACCGAAAATTTTATCTTTTCTGTATTGGACATTATCCAATTTACCTTCCAGGGCGGCATTCAGCAGATTACGGGTATGACGAATGCTTATACGTTTACCTACTCCAAATTTACCGCCTACCCAGCCGGTATTTACCAGCCAGCAAGTTGAACCATGTTTTTCCATTTTTTGCTTTAGAATATTAGCATAAAAGAATGGATGATGAACCATGAAAGGAGCTCCGAAACAAGCACTGAACGCAATCTCCGGTTCTATACCCAGACCTATTTCAGTTCCGGCTATTTTCGATGTGTAACCACTGATGAAGTGATACATAGCCTCGTTCATATTTAATTTTGCTATCGGAGGAAGAACTCCTGAAGCATCGCAAGTAAGAAAAATTACATTCTTGGGATGTGTTCGCACCATTTTTTCAGGAACTGCATTAGGAATGAAATCCAAAGGATAGGAAGCTCTCGTATTCTCTGTTAATTGTTCATCATCAAGGTCTATACGCCTAGAAGCAGGGTCCCAAATCACATTCTCTAGTATTGTCCCAAACCGTTTGGTGCAACTGTATATTTCAGGTTCAGCTTCTGCAGATAATCTTATAACTTTTGCATAGCATCCTCCCTCGAAGTTGAATACACCTTCATCACTCCAGCCATGCTCATCGTCTCCGATTAATTTTCTTCTCGGGTCTGCCGAAAGGGTTGTTTTTCCAGTTCCGCTTAGACCGAAGAATAATGCCACGTCTCCTTCATTTCCTACGTTTGCCGAGCAGTGCATAGCCATTACATTTTCTAATGGCTTCAAAAAATTCATGATTGTAAATATCGTTTTCTTAATTTCACCGCCATAGCTTGAACCGGCAACAATAGCAAGCCGCTCTGCAAAATTTATAATCATTGCTGTTTCCGTACGGGTACCGTCAATAGATGGGTCACATTTAAATGACGGAGATGCAATCAAGGTAAATTCAGGGATATGCCGCTTTAGCTCATCCCTGTTTTTTATTTTGATGAACATGTTTCTTGCGAATAAACTCTGCCATGCTCTGTCTGTTACAATTCTTATTGGCATACGGTAGTTCGGGTCAGCACCGACATAGCAATCCTGCACGAATAATTCTTCCCCCTGGAGAAAAGCCTGCAAGCGGGAAACCAGCCCATGGAATTTATCTGCAGCAAAAGGTCTGTTATAGACACCCCACCAGACTTTATCTTCGGTTGTTTCTTCTCTTACGATAAATTTATCATTTGCGGCACGAGCTGTCCATTTTCCTGTATTGACTATAAACGGTCCGCCATAAACCATGTGTCCTTCACCGCGGAATACAGCTTCTTCGTAAAGTGCGGGTGTAGGTAAATTCCAATAAACCCGGTCTAAATAAATTAATCCGTGATTTTTCAATTTGAAATCGCTTGCCAAATCGCCTGCATGTTTAATCGCAGGAGTATCAAATTCTAAGTATTTTGTCATAGCCAGTCCCTCACTAATTTTCTTTCACCAATATATAATTCATTCGGGGAGTTGGGGTCGAGAGCCCATTTAATCCTTTCGATGCCTTCCGTTATGTCTTTTACCGCACCGCATGTTGATAATCTTATATAGCCTTCCAAGCCAAATTCGATGCCCGGCATTACTAATACCCTGACTTTATCCAAAAGGAATTTTGACAGAGCTGTTGAATCTTTATAATAATAACTGAAATCTGCAAAGCAATAAAATGTACCATCCGGTTTAGCTATCTTAACACCGTCAAACGCTTTCAGACAGGCTAACATAATATTCCTGTTATTTTCAAGGGTTAATCTCAGGCTTTCAACACAAGACTGCAAGCCGTTCAAGGCTCCTACCGCCGCTTTTTGCATAACAACGGACGGTCCTGATGTCTGATGTGATTGAATATTTGTCATCACCTCGATTAATTTCTTATTTGCTACAGCCCAGCCTATGCGGTATCCCGTCATTGCATATTGCTTGGATACACCATTAATTACAATAAGCTTTGAATTTTCGCTTAAATCTTTAGCGTACTTGTAACAATTAATCGGTTTCCTGCCGTCAAAAATCAACCTGTGATAAATATCATCCATTATAAGATATAGATTTTTTCTCTCACATAGTTCTACAATCTGGGAAATAAACTCTTCCGAATACATTGCACCTGTGGGGTTATTTGGACTATTTATAATTACTGCTTTTGTATAGGAAGTAACTACTCTTTCGATATCCTGGATTCTCGGGTAAAAAGTTCCGTCCTCAGAATATACAGGTACAGGTACTGCACCGATTAGTTTTGCCATTTCCGGGTAACTTACCCAATATGGTGCGGGGAATATCACTTCTTCCTGCGGATTTAGTATTGATTGCAGAGCAACCATAATCGCCTGTTTAGCTCCACTCGAAGCTATTATATTTTCAGGTTCCACCTTGCGGTCATAAAATTCTTCCGTGTAACGAATAATTGCTTGTTTCAATGCCGGAATGCCGTCTGCCGGGGTATAGCGAATTTCTCCTGTAGTAAGTAAATTAGTTGCACTTATTATTGCATCAATCGGAGCTTTACTTTTCGGTTCGCCTCCGCCCAGATGGATTACCGGTTCACCCTTATCCCTGAGAAGAGCCGCAAGCTCATTCAATTTCAGGGTAGCGGATGTCTTAATGGATTTTCCTATCAGGCTTATACTCATTGCTATTCTTATAACTCCTAAATTTTATTAATAAACTTCCTTAATTTTATTTATTTTTAATATTAAACATTATTTTTTATTATCACAGAACCCGTTTAACTTATTCTGCAAAAAGTATCTTTTTGTTTATCTGTGAAAAAACAAACAACAAAATTCTCAAAATTTTACATCATAAACAAAAACAATTTTAATTGCACAGAGTGATTATGTTATAAATAATCATATAGAAATATCTTATTTTCAGCATTTTTTATTAATAAATTTTTCATTTTATTTTAATAGTTCAATTTGTTTTGTGGACAACAGTGTGGAAAACTATATTTATCTGTGGAGAACTTGTTTAAAAAATGATTGGCATATAATTTTATAATAGAAATGAATTAGTATCATTCTGAAAGGATGGATTAGCTTCGCTCAATATATTACCCGCTTTCACGGGAATGACAATATCATTATCTCCCGCTGGCGGGAGAATTAAAGAGGGTGGATAATGTCCCGTCAGTTGTAACAACTGACGAAACATCTTGCTTTCAATTTATTAATCCTAATTCTCTTCCGATTTTCGCAAAGACTTCTAAAATTCTGTCTAAATGCTCATCTTTATGGGTTGCCATATAGCTGGTTCTCATCATGCTCATATTAGGAGGAACTCCCGGTGGAATAAATGTATTTACAAAAATTCCTTCGTCAAAAAGTTTTCGCCAGAATAAAAATGCCTTATCAACATCGCCAACAATCACTGGTACTATTGCTGTTTTGCTTTCGTAAATATTAAAGCCGAGTTCCCGGAATCCTTTTCTCATTTTATCTGAATTTCTTATTAATTGGTCTACTAATTCAGGATGTTCTTCGAGTATATCCAAAGCTTTCAGAGTTGCAGCACATGAAGCAGGTGTCGGGCTTGCACTGAAAATTATCGCCGGAGACAAGTGTTTCAGATAATTGATTACTCTTTCCTTACCTGCAACGAATCCGCCCAGAGAGGCAAATGTTTTGGAAAAAGTTCCCATTACCAAATCCGTTTCTTCCACCAAACCAAAAATAGATGCGGTTCCTCTGCCACCTTTACCAACTACACCGATAGCATGAGCATCATCAATAAGCACTCTCGTATTATACTTTTTGGCAACTTTCAGCATATTCGGCAAGTCAACAATTTCACCGGTAACAGAAAACACACCATCGCTGACTATCATTTTACCGGGATATTCGGGTAAGGTTTTAAGGACTCTCTCAAGGTCTGCCATATCATTATGCTTATACCTGACAAATTCGGCAAAGCCGCCTTTTGCAAGAACGGCAGCATTAACTATACAGGCATGATTTTCCTTATCGGAAATAACATACTCGCCTTTTGTAACTATGGTAGAAACCACTCCCAAGGCAGTTTGGTAGCCGGTGCTGAATAGCAGGACAGCCTCAGTGCCAAGAAATTTCCTAAGCCGTTCTTCCAATTCTATATGTAGGTCGAGAGTACCTGTCAGATAGCGGGAACCGGAACATCCCGTGCCGTATTTTTTAATTGCATTAATTGCGGCTTCTTTCACTAAAGGGTGAGCAGTAAGACCTAAATAATTATTAGAACCTGCCATTATCATTTCTCTACCGTCAACCCTGACGACAGGTCCTTCATTTTCTTCTATCGGATGGAAATAAGGGTATAGACCTAATTTTTTAACTTCATCGGCACGCGTAAAATTATAACACTTCTCAAATATATCCACCAAGACCTCCAAGGATTCGCATAAGTATTTCAAAAAAATAAAAAAATACAACTACAAATATCTCATTATTTCAAATAGATTCAAAATTTTTAATCATTTTAAGGTCTGTATAGCAAATGTTGCAAATAGATTATTTAATAATATTAGATTCCGTTTAATATTTGATTTAATAATAACTTTTATTAATTTAGTATATGCACAAACAAAGAATATATATTGATACTTCAGTTATCGGTGGTTGTTTCGATGATGAGTTCGCAGAATGGTCGAATAAACTGTTTGAATTAATTAAATCCGGAGAAGTAATTGCAATAATTTCAGAAGTTACTACTACTGAAATTGAACCAGCTCCTATCTCAATAAAAAATAAATTAAAGGAATTGCCAGATAAATATGTTGAATTTATTGAGAGGACTGAAGAAGCTGAATATCTTGCTTCAAAATATATAGACAATAATGCAATTTCAGTTAAATTTCAGGAAGACGCTCTTCATATAGCCACTGCAACTTTTTACAAAGTGAACGTCTTAGTTAGCTGGAATTTTAAACACATTGTAAATCTGAGAAGAATTATGCTTTACAATGCAGTAAATTTAATATTTGGTTATACAAACTTAGAAATTCGTTCTCCAAGGGAGGTGTTAG
The DNA here is from genome assembly GCA_049513175.1 of FCB group bacterium. Classification (GTDB taxonomy): domain Bacteria; phylum Bacteroidota; class Ignavibacteria; order Kapaibacteriales; family UBA2268; genus JBEKWK01. Next base: position 1,674 of record JBEKWK010000042.1, on the reverse strand, counting down.
AAAATGAATAAAGAATTTGATTGCGTGGAATTACAGAGAAAAATCAGGAATGAATTTATTGAAGAAGCTGAAAATAATTTCGATAAATTAATAATAATTCTTGAAAAAAAAATTAAAGATAGTGACATCAATACAAGATTATTAGAAAGAAAAAAACAGCCACAACTTCATAGATAATTTTAAAATAATTATAAGTGTTTTATAAATTTTAATTTATTTTTCGTAACTTACTTTTCGTATTCCTCAAAAGAGAAATCAATATAACTATAATAAATTTTTTTGATTTTTTGTCTAAAATAATTTTCAAATTAAATAACCCCGCTCTGCTAATGGCATGAGAGAAGAGTATATAATATTTCTCAATAAAATAAAGGTGAATCTATGAAAAAATTGATTGTTATTTTATTCTTTGCTTTATTGCAAACATCTTATTCACAATGGGTATCTTGTAAAAATGGTTTAAATGACACAATTAAAGCATTAGAAATTAGCGGAAATAATATTTTTGCCGGTACTTATGGTGGTGGAATATTTATATCCACAGACGATGGTAACCTATGGACTGCTAATAATATTGGATTAACAAACTTAATTGTCAATTCATTTGCTATAAGCGGAAATAATATTTTTGCTGGAACAAGTAGGGGAGTATTTTTATCATCAGATAATGGTAATAACTGGGAAGTTAAAGGTTTGACAGACTTAACAATTTGGTCATTAGCAATAAGTGGAAATAATATTTTTGCAGGTGCAAGTAAAGGAATTTATTTATCCATAGATAGTGGTAAAAGTTGGAAGATTATGGGTTTAAAAGACTTTACTATTGTGTCAATAGCAATAAATGGAAATAATATTTTTGCTGGAACTTATGGTAATGGTATATATCTATCAACGGACAATGGAAATAATTGGGCTCCAATAAATAGTGGATTAACAAGCTTATATATTATGTCATTATCAATTGTTGGAAATAATGTTTTTATTGGAATATATGGTGGTGGAATATATTTATCCACGGAAAACGGTAATAACTGGACAGAGACGGACAGCGGGTTAACATCAAAAAGTGTATTAGCATTAGCAACAAGTGGAAACAATATTTTTGCAGGGACTGAAGGTGGAATATTTTTGTCTACTAACAATGGAAACAACTGGAATGTAAAAAATGATGGCTTAACAAACTATTCAGTTAGCCCATTAGTAATAAGTGGAAATAATATTTTTGCAGGAACATGGGGTGATGGAATTTTCAGAGCCAAACTAAGTGATTTCGGAATATCAAATGTTAATGATGAAACTAATTATAATTCTATTCTACTTTATCCTAATCCGGCAGGCAACAATCTAAACATTATTTTTCATAATAATAAAACAGAAAACAAAATCGAAATAATAAATTTGCTCGGGACTAAAGTAATGGAATATTATTCTCAGGAACAGAGAACAACAATTAATATTGAATCTTTGCCGAGAGGTGTATATTTCCTTAGAACCGGAAACCAAACGAAGATGTTTGTAAAAGAATAACTTTTCCAATTAAGAATTAAAAATTAAGAATTAAAAATTGTGGTTAAATAATTAAAAACTTAGCGTAACTTTGCGTCAAACTTCGCGAACCTTGCAGTTAAATGCCTTTTGAAATCAGTTGTCAGTTCTCGATTTTCAGTTATCGGT
>JBEKWK010000041.1:0-12591 GCA_049513175.1 FCB group bacterium | reverse complement strand
GAGACCTTTGTGTTAAAACTCTTAATTGAAAACCTTTTAACACAAAGCACACAAAGTTTTTCGCAAAGGTCACAAAGTAAAAACCTGCTATTATTCGATTGTATTTTATAGGGTGTAAGTAGGAACTAAAAAAGGAATTAGTCAAAAACTGAAAAAAATCAATTTTTTTGGCGGTTTTGGCGGGTAGCACACTATAAGTTCTATGAATTAAAATAATTGCAGACCAACCGGGCAAGTTGAAATTGGCGGGAATAGGTGGGGAAATCAGTTATCGGTTATCAGTTCTCAGGAATAAAGAATACGTTCCCAAACTGGAGCTTGGGAACGAGGATTGACAGATACATTCCCACGCAGTGCATGGGAATGAGTAAAAAGTTTATAAAGTTTGTAAAGTTTATAAAGTATAGTTTGGAGTTAGGATTTAAGAATTATTTATTTTAAAAACTCCTAATTCCACATTCCTAACTCCTAACTGAAAAGATTATTGCCCAATAAGTTCTTTGTAAGCTTTGACGTCCATAAGTTTGTTAATTTCGGATAAGTCGGACATCTCGATTTTGAGCATCCAGCCTGCACCGTATGGGTCCTGGTTGACGGCTTCCGGTGCGTCATTCAAGGCACGGTTGACTTCGTGAACTTTGCCTGAAACGGGAGCTAATAAATCGGCAACGGTCTTTACCGCTTCGATTGTACCGAAAGCTACGCCCGCTTTGACTATGTGAACGTCGTCGGGAATATCAACATATACTACGTCGCCAAGCTCGCCCTGAGCATGGTCTGTTACGCCCATCGTTCCGATATTTCCTTCTACTCTGAGCCATTCGTGGTCGTCTGTGTACTTTAAATCATCTGGGAAATTCATTGTTATACTCCTTAATAAAAATTTAAATGGTTATCCAATCAACTCTTTCGAGATATTTAGTGTCTATGTTTCCTGCTATGAAATCAGGGTTTGTCATCATCTTGCGATGGAAAGGAATTGTAGTCTTAATCCCTTCGATAACGAATTCATCGAGAGCCACCCTCATTTTGGCAATAGCCCCGTTCCGTGTCGGAGCGAAAGCAATCAGCTTGGCAAGAAGGGAATCGTAGTAAGGCGGAATTACGTAGTCCTGATAAATATGAGTATCCACCCTGATACCATGCCCTCCGGGAAGATGGAGGCTTTCGATTCTGCCGGGACTCGGCATAAAGTCATTGAATGGGTCCTCGGCATTGATGCGGCATTCGATAGCGTGCATTTTCGGCGGTTGTTGAATGAGAGAAAGTTTCTCGCCGGAAGCTACAAGTATTTGTTCTTTGATTAAGTCTATATCAACGGATTCTTCGGTAACGGGATGTTCCACCTGGATACGGGTATTCATCTCCATAAAGTAGAAATCACGGGCATCGTCAACAAGAAATTCTATAGTGCCGGGACCTGAATAATTTACGGCTTTGGCACCTTTGACAGCCGCTTCGCCCATTCTCCTGCGAAGGTCTTCCGTCATAATGGTAGCAGGCGATTCTTCGATTAATTTTTGGTGACGCCTTTGAGTAGAGCAATCGCGCTCGTTGAGATGGATGATATTACCGAATATATCGCCGATAATTTGAATCTCGATATGCCTCGAACCGGCAATAAATTTTTCTATATACAGGTCGGGATTTTTGAATGAGACTTCAGCTTCGTGTCGAGTAGTAGGAAAAGCTTTTTCAAGCTCCTCGTAATTATTGACGAGCCTCATCCCCTTACCACCGCCGCCTGCGACAGCTTTGAGCAAAACGGGGTAGCCTAATTTTTCGGCAATAGGTTTAGCATCTTCGACAGATTTGACGACACCTTCGCTATCGGGAATAACCGGCACACCTGCATTTCTCATGGTTTCCTTAGCGACTGATTTGTTGCCCATTCTCCTGATAGAATCAGCATCAGGACCGATAAAGGTAATACCACATTCCCGGCAGATGTCAACGAAAGCGTCATTCTCCGCAAGGAAACCGTAACCGGGATGAATAGCATCGGCATTTGTGATTTCTGCGGCTGATATAATTGAAGGTATATTAAGGTAGCTCTCTTTGCTTGGTGCGGGTCCGACGCAGACGACTTCGTCGGCAAAGCTGACATGCAGGGATTCGGTATCTGCTGTCGAATAAATACCGACTGTAGGGACACCCAATTCCTTGCAAGCCCTGATAACTCTCAGGGCAATTTCACCGCGATTAGCAATAAGTACCTTTTTGAACATTTATTAATCAGGTCTTATGATAAACAAAGGTTGATTATATTCGACAGGCTGAGTATTCTCGGCAAGTATTTTCTCGATAGTGCCTGAAACATCGCTCTCTATTTCGTTCATCAGTTTCATCGCCTCGACTATACAAATTACAGTGCCTTTGTCAATATGAGTTCCTACCTCTACAAATGCCGGGGACTCAGGCGAAGGAGCTCTGTAAAATGTTCCTACAATAGGAGAATGAACGGTATGTACGAATTCCTGCTTTGCCGCTTCAATTTCTTTTGTGCTTTGAGCTTTCTGATGTATTTCATGTGAAATCTCATGCTGAGTTTCAGTAGTTTGTGCACCTTGGTGAATCTGAGGCTGCATATATCCGGGCATTTGATAGACAGTATTTTGTGTTTTGCCGGTGTCTCTATTTTTGGATAATTTCAGCTTAATGCCTTCTTCTTCGACGAGCATTTCGGAAGCTGAACTTTCATCGAATATTTTTAATATCTTTTTTAAGTAATTTAAATCCACCGCAACCTCAAAGTAAATGGATAAATGATTTTAAATGAAAAGAGGAATAGACTTGAGCAGTCCTATTCTTTTACTCTTTCGACATAAGCACCGGTCTTGCTGTCCACCCTGACCAGGTCATCTTCATTAATAAATAAAGGTACCTGGATAGATGCACCGGTTTCCAAAGTAGCCGGTTTTAAAACATTTGTAGCTGTATCCCCTTTTACTCCCGGCTCTGTGTGAGTAACCCTTAGGTTAACATGTGGAGGCATATCGGCTGCAATGACTATATTATCATGAAATGCTAACTGAACATCCTGATTTTCTTTCAGGAATTGAATGGAATCACCAAGTTTATCCGCTTCTACCGGAATTTGCTCATAATTTCCTGAATCCATAAAAATCAAATTACTACCATCCCTATAAAGAAATTGATAATCCTTTCTTTCGACGCGGACAAATTCTATTGATTCGCCTGAACGGAAACGATTCTCCAATAATTTTCCGGAACGCATATTTCGCATTTTTACCTGGTAAAAAGCACGAAGATTTCCGGGTGTTCTATGTTCTGATTCTAAGACCACGTGCAATTCGCCGTTATAGTTGACGACGGCTCCCGGTCTTAAATCTGATGTTGTTCCTGCCATATCTCTTTTAATAAAATTAACAAAATTTGGATTCAGTAGTAGTTAGCAATGAGTAGTTAGCAGTCTAAAATTTTAACAACACACTCCTAACTCCTAACTTATAAAAAGAGGTGCCTGTCGGAATCGAACCAACGTAGGAGGTTTTGCAGACCTCTGCCTAACCACTCGGCCAAGGCACCAAAAAATAGAACTACAAAATTAGCTATCTTATTGTTAAAAATCAAAAAAAATTATCATAATCTATTAATAGGAATAAACTTGCGGTGAAAATATCCGGTAAATATATTTAAATACTTTATGAAGATAATTGAAAATATCTTAATTACTTGCTATCTTCCGCCGGCAATAGAAATACTTATATCGAGACCCACTTGTGTTGTACTGAATCCCGGTGCGGCGGCTCCTTCGTTTGTAGTTCCTTCGTATCTTACAAAAAATGAAGCTTTGACGCGGTTACTCATTGTATATCTTATCCGGGGTTCAAGAGTAATGGTAGTCGAGCCGTTTAGCTGTCTGCCGCTTTCACTGTCAAAATTCAACACATCATAAGTTGCACTTTTGTTCGATTTATATGAAAAGAAGAATATTCCTTCCACATCATTTTTCAATGTCAAACCAAGAAGGGGAAATTCAAAACCTTTCATAGTATAATTTCCTTGAGCTTGTATTTCTGTAGAAGTCTGCTTAGCTATAGTTGCCCCGCTTGCAGAGCTTAATTGATAAGTAGTTGTAGTGTTCAATCTCAGAGTTGTAGTCAGAATGCCTTTAAGCTTATCTTCATTATATCCTACATTTATTCCGATTAAAGGCTGAAATCCTACCTGTACCTGCTGGTTTTGAATGTCCCTTCCCAAATCATTTACCTGTGCAATTTCATTATATTTTGACGAGTAGACATGCTCGATTGTAGCATTCTTTAATAAACCATTCCATATTCCCCATTTTTCGATGCCATCCCACCTGATTGACCAATTAAGAGCAGGTAAATAGTTTGCCGCTTTCCCGCCGAATATTCGGAAAAGCTCCAAACCATCGGTGAAAGATTGCGCAAGAGCCAACCGTAATTGTTGATTTCTTGCAAGGGTATCGGTAGGATTGGCTGCGGTAATTGTAGCACTTCTTGCTCTATACAGAGCAACTACATGTTCTATGGTATTCCGGGTTAGATTAATACCAAATAAAGGAGGTAAAGTTAAATAAGTCCTGTTGATTGATTCCAGAGCTATAACATTAGTAAAAGTCGGATTGCCGAAATTATCCGTCAGTACAGTTTGATTCTTATTATAACCGAACTCCGTACTCCATGTTAAATCCAACACAGCACCCTTCCATAATGGACGCGAAGTTTTAATATCAAAATTGGTTTTTTGATTGAAATTATCCTGCAATACGGCATTTGGCGGTCTTAACCCTGTATATGTGTTAAAACCAAAAAATGGAAAAGATTTAGAAGATACTATGTTAAAACCTCCATGCGGTTCTTCAACGAGCCCAAGTTGATATGCCATACTTGGACCATAGATGTTGTTATAAGGTCTGGTCCAAGCCCAAAAGTTAGTAATTCCTGTACCTCCCATAATCCCGGGATTAATCGAGTTATTAGATTGGGTAAAGGTAATATCAAATTTTTCAAAATCTAAAAATATAGTTTTAAATATTTTGGCGATTTTCTTTGCTAAATCATCAGGGGGTAACCCTGTAGTATCACTGAGAAGCCTTTTAGCTCTCGGATTGAATCCAGGATTAAACCATTGGTCTGTCAAGGCTTTTAATCGGATAGCAGTATTAAAGCGTATAGAATTTTTCCAGTTTGCCGATTTCACAATATCCGCAATGGCTTCATCAGGCTGTAATGGGTTAAGCCAGCTATAAGTATTTTGGTAAGAACCTGTCATATCTATAAAAGTTGAAACACTTCCCAATGGCAGTTTCGGCTTAAAATTAATGGTTACTGTTTGAGTATGAGTATTGTTTTTACCAAAATCGAATATTTTCCCGTTTTTGAAAAACAGAAGAGATGCAATCTGGCTGCCTGTACGTTGTAAACCGTTTTCATCCAGCTCAAAGGGTACAAGTGTACTTCCGGTCGCTACCGAATAATCTAAAACAGGATTCAGGAAGCCCTGCTCTGCAAACTTCCATGAGAATTGAGCTTGCTGTAGCGAATTAAACTGACGGAAAACAGGACTTGGAAAATCAAGAAATCTTGATTGTTCGGTTATTCTCTCTCTATCCAACTTCAATCCTGCAGAAAAACTTGACGGAGAAAAATTTATTTTCTCATCTTTATAGAAATCCAATACAGGAATTTCTGATGCCCATTTCAATGGCTGAATTGAAGGAATAACAGGTATCTGCAAAGTGTATTGAGATGTAAATATCCATTGCCAGGTAAATTTTTGGGCGTCAATGGGAGAACGTTCATACTCCTGTGAATACGAATATCCGAATACCATTTTATTAAAGGTATCGTCAATAAGCCAATTAGATATGGGTATCCCAAGTTTGACTCCAGTCAAAGCCCAACTGTCCTGTACTCTCAATGTTTGAGATTGGGTTAAAGTAGACACACGGGTAGCATCACTTATAGTTTGGGCTTCCTGCGGAGTTTTACCGTTTTTTAAGGCATTTAGTTTGGCATTCTCAGCCGCAGTATTAGCTGCATCTGTAAGGTTAATATCATTATTTGCTACAAATTCGGGGTCTTGCATAAATTCGGAATGTGAATAAGATATTGGTATTCTCATGTTTTTAAATGAAACAGGTGCAAATTTTTCAAGATTACCTTGCATAGTAACATTCCAATTCGTAGCACTAATTCGGTTCCCAAATCTTTCTTCCAGCCCATGAAAATTTGGCTGAGTATGAGATATTGAAGCATTCATTGTTCCTAAATCCGCAAGTTTTAAGTCAATATTTGCCACACCAGCCCAATCGGTGCCGTGTTCGGGACTGACAAGGCGGAGTTCATCCACCCACATAGTAGTGGTCAACTCATTAGGATACCTTTCTGCGGGATTTGAAATACCAAATGCAAAAAATTCAACACGGGTCAGAATCGGATTTCCTTTTATTGTAAAGGTAGCCAGGGGATCACCGGTTACAGCAAAAACTTGCCTTTCAGTAATTTTTGTAGTATCCCTGCCCTGTTTTATAGCAGTTAATTGTGTTAAAACGATGTTTATATCCTGCCATCCCTTTATTAAAGGTCTTCTGTATTCGTAATAATTTGCCGAGTCAACACCAAATCGAAGAAACGCATAGGCTTTTGGTATTGCTCCGGGAACTATGTTATCAGGCATGGAGCCGTCACCATGAATGAAAAATTTTAGATATTTATAATAAAAAACATCTAATTGTCTTACTATTTTAGAAGCAAGCCTTTCTTCCCCATATCTCAAATTTTTAACACTCAAAGATAATGATTGCTCATTGAGTTTAATATCCTGGTTCGGGTCGGGATTAGCTAATTGACGTGGAGCCTGAACTCCCGGAGGCATTCCGTAATAATCAGGTGCTCCGCTGTTTTCTTCAACGTTTACAAATGCTACCTGAAGTACACTATCGTCAACAGCAACATCTTGTAAATTGTTAATTCTTTGCCATTGAGCACCGAGAAGTCTCCAGTCTGCTATGGCTGCCTGAAACGTACCGCCTTTAAACCAAACCCTTATATATTGTATATTCGAAAATTGAGGATTACCCACCAATATAGTTGGCTTACGTATTGGGATTCTGTATAAATACCAACCGTTTGACCCGCCGCCTACTATTTGAGGATTTGTATTGGGGTCCGCATTAAGGTTTACTTCATATTCAAAGTAGCTGTTTGTAAGTGAGATTGATTGCCCGTTGTTTTTATTCAAAATTTCAGTATCAGGAAATTGCCCTGTTTCAGCGACAAGAGAATTACCCTCGAAATTATTATAATTGACAAAGTCGGCATCGTTTCTTGTATTGTCGTCTTTGCTGAAATCAAAATGGTAATCATCTCTTGCAGGGTCGCCATTAGGATTTTTAGGCACAGGATATAAGCCGGACATCTTTTCCGCAGCATCATCCTGTGCATCAATTCCTATGTCTTCACCGGGGTCAATAATACCGTTTGGTACCGGATTTGCTGCAGTAATTCCATCTTCGGTATCAAGCCGCAGATTTGGAATAATATCCTCGCTTATTTGTCCCAAATCAATAAACATTTTGGTGCTACCGACATCCTGGGCAGTAATATTCATCATTATTTCAATGTAATCAATATTCTCCGTATCAAAGTTCGTATTAAAAGAAGAGAATAATCTCATCATACCACCCCAAATTCTCTGCCGGTTTTCAGGTTTCTTTGAAAAGATATTTGTGCTGTCATAATCACGGTCATCGGGGTCTAAATATTCAAGATTCCTGGTATAAATACCTCGATGTTCAGGGTCAAAATTAATATATAAAGGGCTAAGATTAGAATTTCCAATAACCACATCTTTTTGCGGGTAAACTTGCCTTACCGGAACCTTAGGTATAAAATACTGATACCAATAACTTTTCCCTCTGAAAGTAGCCCTTGCAGAATCAGTTAAAGCAATGAGACTATCTTCGGGTTGAGAGGCATGAGACCATTGAGTAGCTGTCAGTCCTAATGTGATATATCTTTGCGCCCCCTCGAAATCATCGAGGTAAACAACAGGTTCTCCGTTATCTGATGCAACATCGGATGTCCGTGTATTCGGATTTGAAATGCTTGAAGCCAATTCCCCCCGTACTTGAAGGGAAGATGGTGCTTTAGTATCGTAAAAGGGCAGCTTATCGAGAATTTTCGTTAGCCATGGTGTATTATACTGCAATTTACCGTCTATGCCGAGCATCGTGTTCGAAACAGGCTCTTCACCCAGACGCACACGGTCTATTATAGCAGATTGATTATAATGCATAATGGTAAAGCCAAAAGAAGAATTTATATTTCTGGATTTAACTACCTGGTAATCTCCCCGAATACCTGCTAAGGTGCGGGTTGATATGTTAAATACATCCTGTGCTTCATATGAGATTTTTACATTAGCATTTGGCAGCAAAGCCCTGGGATTTCTTAATGTCAGCATCCCGGAATAATAATCAACAACATAATCTTCAAACTCTCTCAGAGGATTCCCGTCCAAGGTAACCTTTACACTTCCCGGTGCAAGATTGAATGTATTTAAAGGGATTCGATTTGTAGCACTTCCGGTAACCGTACCTGCAACAATGAACCGGTCTCTTGATGTATTCAGCCGTGCAACAACATCTGTTGTATCATATACTTCATTAAAAACGAAATTTTCTGCAAGCTGAGGTGTACCTTTTGCAGTAAAATAATCCCTTAACCCTTGTCGGAAAGGTTCAAGGCTAGGAAACATTATCTCGCCACGTATAGCATTAAAATAAGGCGGTTGAAGGTCAAACTGACCGTCGGGAGGCGGACTTTGGGTCCCGTTTGTAACTCTGTCAACACCTAATATTGTTACAACTTTATCAGGGGCTCCCGGTAAAACATCGGTAGAATCATTGCTCTGATTTATATACCATATACCGATTTTTGTATCAGTAAGACTTACATTTGTTGCATTGATTGAATAGATGTTTTTCATCTGTCTTGACCAAAGAGTTTTATAACTCGGAACCATGTTATTAACATAAATCAATTTAAGAATTAATGTATCTTTTACTGCTGCAAAACGCAATAAAGTTCCAAAGTAATCATCATCATCCGAGGATAATAATGGACCCTCGGCTCTGTAGGCTATGGCATAATTCCTGTCCTGCTTCATGTTCAAAATTGTCAATGTTCCGAGATTATAATTTATTTCATAGCGGGTTGAATCGAGTTTAATGAAACTGCCTTGGACAATTGTTCCTGCCTGTGCTGTAGCCTTTTTCATAGAAACCGGATATCTTCCACCCTGTTGCAATTTTATGGAAGGCAGGTCGGCAAATGCTACTGCATAGTTTGAATACATAGCGGCATCGGTAATTACATTTGTGGACTCCCAGACCTCAATCTCTCCAACACGCAAACTGGAGGCACTGGCAGGAATAGTCGGAGTAGTATATTTAAAATAATCTCTGAAAACGCTTCTATACGCCGTATCAATGAAAAAATGGTTTTTCGCATAATCATAAGCACGAAGTGTAAACGGAAGTTGGCTTGAACCTCCACGTACATCAATAAATTTTTGCTCGCCTCTTTTTTGGGAAAAAATTGTTTTTAAGAATAAAGGACCAAATTGAAAATCAGCTCTTACTCCAAATAATGCTTCGCCACCGCTTATCAAAGTTGAAGGTATCGGCATAGTAACGTTACCAACTTCAATTAACTTGATAATTTCATCATCTTCACCTTCATAACCAATTTTAAACTTATTGTTAAATTCGAACTGCTGATGCGTATTCCAGTCAGTAGACATTTTTAATTTATCGCCTATTTTGGCAGTAACGTTAACCCTTATATCCTGGCTGAAAATAGGGGTAGATTGAGTTTGACCGAATGCTGAGACAGTTCCTTTATTTTGAGAATCCCATCGCCAGCCGAGTGTCATATTAACTTCACCGTTAACATTGATGCTTATTTGAGGTTTTCCGAAAATACTCATAATAGGATTAGGAGGAACAGGTATAGTCAGACCGGTAGATTGTGCGAGTAGCCGTGCAAGGTCTCCCCCGGAAAGTGCCTGTTTCAAATCATAACGCTCCATAAGAGAATCCCATATAGCATATTGAAGCATTTTCTTACGAAGTTTAACATAATCATCAATATTGATGTCATATTTATTACCAACTTCAAATTTATCAATAAATTCTCTTGAATTTATGTTGTCAGTGGTCGAATCTAATTCTGAGTATTGTTTTATACCTTTCGGATTCTTCTTTGCAAAATTAGTTTTAGGGTGTTCGCCTGACAAACGGTCAGGTTCGTTTTGCTGTGGTAGATTGAAAGAATTCTGAAACGTGGAATCCTGTGTAGAATCCTGAAGCGAAGGCAACTGCATGCCGAACATAAGCCAACAGGCTGAATTAAAATTTATTATTGATGATAAATTTGAAGACTGTAAATAAAATAAAGGGAAGCCGTTATTGATTATTTCAGGTGATGAAGCGTAAGCAGGGCTTTCGTCCAACAGACCCATTAAAATAATAAACAAACTGCACAAAATAGATATGATTATTTTTTTTCTACTGCTACCCAAATTTTACTCTATTTTATATTAAAATGTCACTAAAACAATAAACAACATTGAGTTAATGCTAACATATTATCCAGCCTCAATCAGGCTCTTTACACAGCATTACCGTAAACCCGCAACAATATAATCTCTCATTATTTTGTATTAATAAGAGTAAACAAACAACTCAAGTAGCAGTATTTTCTATAAATTCCTTTTTAAAGTTCAATAATATATTTCGATTACGCAAATATCATACCTCAAATTTGCAAAGAATATATTTTATTATAAAAATGAGCGAATTTATTATTTCTTTGACTTATTAGAAGATTAAAAATTGTAACATAACGAAACAGGGAAGTATGTTGACAAATTTTGTAATAAATCAAAAAGGTGGTAGTTTTGTAACTCTTCGGTCGCTTAGCTCAGCTGGTCTAGAGCGTTCGCCTCACACGCGAAAGGTCACAGGTTCGAACCCCGTAGCGACCACAAAGAATTGAACAGAGATTTATTTAAAAGTGCTAAGATTACCCTATTTTAGATGGTTGCCGAATATTATTATATTGTCACTGTTCATCACTTATTATCTCTGTACTCTTTTTTCTTGCTCATATTCTTCCCATTTTGTATTTTTGTGGGAAGTAATATATTAATAATTTTGGAAGCAGTATGAGAACCAAATCTTTCAATAAACCGCAGTTTTACTTGAAAGACCCAAAAAGCACTAAGGATACAAAACTCCGAGTTGTGTGGTACACAGGTTTCGAGAATAAGCCAATATCTTTTCATACCACAATTACTGTTAATCCAAAGCATTGGTTGCATAAAGACCAGAAGGTTAATAAAGCAGATTCATCCCAACTTGATAAAAACTTAAAAATTAATAACCTAATAAATAATATGCGAAATGCCTGGTGCGATATAGAAATACTTTACAGAGAAAATAAGTCTGCAATTACTAATGAAATAATAAAAAAAAGATTCATAGCCCTTTCCAACGGGGAAACGGGTGTGCCTAAAGCAAAATCATTTTGGGAAGCCTATGATGATTTTGCATTGCGTGCAAAAAAAAGAATGAAGCAGAGTACATTAAAAGTCCTAAACACAGTTCGCCTTCATCTTGTTGATTACGAAAGGGAGACTGGGGATTACCTGTCATTCGATAGAATAAATGTAAAATTTTACGATAATTTTATTGCTTATCTATATAATGAACGTAAGCCAAAATTAGCTCCTAATACTGTTGGGCGAACTCTTAAAACACTTAGGACATTTTTAAGAGAATGTTTCAAATATGGAATCTGTCCCATATATGACATATCATTTTTAAAAGACACGAAGGTTCCATCACACAAAATTGCTTTAACACAAGCCGACCTCGATAAACTATGGAATCTCGATGTAGACGAACATCCAAAATATTTTAAGGTTCGCAATCTGTTTTTGTTGCAGTGTTACACGGGTATGCGAGTATCAGACCTGATGAGGTTATCAAAAGAAAATATTAAAAGAATTACAACCAAAAAAGGTAACAAGAAAACTGAACAGATATACATCGAATACATCCAAGAAAAAACCGGGGATAAAGTTTCCGTGCCAGCTATTAAATGCGTACCCGATATTTTAGCTCACTACCCGGACTATAATTTTCCTGTAATTTCCGAGCAAAGGTATAATCAATATATCAAAGAGGTATGCAAACTGGCACGAGTTGATGATAACGATAAAATCAGTTATTATGAAGGAAATCAAAGAAAATCGAAAATTATCCCCAAGAATGAACTAATCACATCGCATACTGCCCGCCGTACATTTGTAACATTATGCCTGGAAAGAGGTATGCCGGCAGAAGTTGTAATGAAATTGAGCGGGCAGCGCAGCCTTACTGAATTTTTCAAATATGCAAAGCACAACCCGGAAGCTGTCAATCGGGAATTTATTGATAAATGGAATTCATGATGAGAAATGGTATCAATATATTATCTCTTTTAGAATATAGTAAGAATATGGAAATAAGTCATTTCAACTATATTG
>JBEKWK010000040.1:0-12612 GCA_049513175.1 FCB group bacterium | reverse complement strand
AGCTTCTTTGTTATCCTTTTATCTTCAAATTATTTGCTTGCTCAGAGTAATTTTGAAAAATTCAGGAAGTATAAAGACAGATATAAAGTTGAATGTGCCGGCGAAAAAATTACGGATAATCACGGGAATGGCTTCGATTCGCTCTATGGTACACGCAACATGAGAACTATTTTATACGGTGTCGCTTATCGCGGCGGTGCAAATAACTTTTATCATAAAATCAACAAAAGAGACAATCACAATCCCCTTCCTGAAGACGGCTTGATGAATCTGTGCGGGCAAGGCTTTTCGACTGCCGTTTATTTATATGGAACAAATTTTTCGGAATCTAAAAAGCTTTTTGTAAATAAAGCAACTAACGATACACTTCGATACATCCAAAACTCAGGCTCAGAGCGTAAAAAGCTGAAAGAAATAATGCTTATTATAAAAGATGTAATTGATGACCCTCAAAAAGGACCTGTTTACCTTCATTGCTGGAACGGCTGGCATCAATCCGGCTATATATCGGCGGCTATTCTTATACAATTTTGCAAAATCAGCAACGAGCAGGCTCTTCAATACTGGATTTATAATACAGACGGCGTAAATAAAGGATATGACAATGTAAAGCAACTTGTTAAGAACTTCAAGCCGTTTGTTGACCTTAAGATTGATGAATCTGTGAGGAAGGCTATATGCCCGTGCATGAAGAAATAATTACTAATTGCGAATTAATAATTACAAATTGTGGTAATCATAAATTATATATCCATGAGTTTTTACTCGGGGAAAATGGCTGAAGGAACGGTCGCCCGTGGAACTTTTCCCTGAGCTGAAGCTCAGGGCTATTCAATCACACTAATCATACAAATAATTATATAATGATTTAAAAGCAAATATATGTTATTTTTAAAAAAATAATTACCAGATAATTGACTTATCCTCGTGCAAAGGTAAATCTCCCAAATCCAGAGAATCTCTTGCCCCCGGAGTCTTTACATCTATATATCCTGTCGAGAACCATTTGTCTGTAAAGTAATTATAAACTTTGCACCAAATTTGGAAATTTGAGTTAGGCGGTACATTAAAGTCAAAGTCCTGACTTGAATAAACAAATATAGTGTTATTATCCGAAAGACTACCTGAATTCG
This sequence comes from FCB group bacterium, assembly GCA_049513175.1. Lineage (GTDB taxonomy): Bacteria > Bacteroidota > Ignavibacteria > Kapaibacteriales > UBA2268 > JBEKWK01. The sequence goes on along the minus strand of JBEKWK010000040.1, from coordinate 11,479 downwards.
GAAACAAAAAATAAATTGCAGGTAAGTTTTCATCTATACCGAAATTATCAATATGCCCCTTGATTTTCGCATATAATGAATCATTCATATCGAATGTAATAATTCCAATATTTACACTATCATCTGCTTTTGGAGTCTGTATTTGTATTAAAGGAGTTAAATATTCATAAGAATTGTAACCAAAATAGCCTGATAGATCTGAAAATAAGCAAACGGCTGTAAGAGATACTTTTGTATTTGCAAAGACGCGCATACTGAAATTGCCTTCTTCATCCATATTTGCTGTCATATTAATATACTCAGAAGTCTTTGCAGATGCTTTTATAAAAATATCACTCGAATAAAATACTGGTTTTGGATTAAGGTAATTTATCTTTCCTTTTATATAAGAAAATACCGGAGTGGTACTCGTTGGCTCCGAGCAAGATGCAGAAAAGAGCAATAATATTATGAAACAATATTTGAATAACTTTAACATAGTTGTTTAATTAAAATTTTATTTCAAGTTGAAACTTTGCAATTCACCATTGGATGCGTAATTATAATATATATTATCAAAACTAACCCATGATTTAGTCTTTATCATACCAATATTGGGACAAATCCAGACTGTATCTTTAGTATAAATGGAAAAATTGTATGTTGTATCTGTGACTACTCCATAACTCTGAAATTTGTAACATTTAAATGTACCGGCTTTGACAGTTATGCTTTCATTAACACTTAATACTGTCCTTATACCATTCTGAGTTGAATTGTTGTTACTGGAGGAACATGTATCTCCTACTTTAGCTGGATATTTAAATGATAATCCGGAACCCATATAACTATATGAGCCAATAAACATATCATAAAATCCATCATTGAGATTAGTTACTACATCAGAACTATCACTATTAAAAAAGTACCAAGTTACTCCATTAATTATTGTATCCCTGATAACTTTTAAGGTATCAGTAGATACAGAATCTTTACTACCACCTTGATAAATCCAGGTATTTCCTACCTTCAGTGGTATCAGCACATCCGATTGAGTCGGACTTACAGGTGAATCAGTTTTATTGCAGCCGGCAAATACGATTATAACTAAGATTATAAGCGATAAAATTGTTTTTTTTAACATAGGAACTCCGAAAATTTATACAAATTGTTTTATTTACTTTGTCAAACAATTCGTCAGGAATAGATTTGCTTAGAATATCAACTTAATTTATCGAAAAAATTATTTTGGTCTATGCTTTTCGCAATAATGACTTTAATAACTTCAAGGATATAATAATTAGTTGATGCTACCTCATTATCATAATCGTAAGCAACTTCTATTCTTACTTTTGCCCTGATTGAATCACCCGGTTTTAATGTGATTTTTCTATTATGGAAGTCAGAAAGCCAACTTTCATCAAGCATTTTTGCAGGGATTGGTTTGTTTTCATGCCTAAATTCCCATTTGGAATCGCCTAAATAATCCGGTTTTTTAATTTTAAGAATCATATCATTTTCGGAAATGATAGTTTCTGCAGCTAATAAATCGCTGATTTGTGCAAAATCATTTTCAACATTAAAATTCATAATGTTAACAATCAAGAAAATTATAAGAGCTTAGATAATATTCTTTATATTAAATATAATACAAATTTACATCATTTTTGAATAATTAAAAATGAATTTTTAATATTTTGAAATTATTTTTAAAATAAAATATAAAAAAAACCGCACTTTTGGGTTGCGGTTTTTTTAAATATTATTTAATTTAGGAATTATCTCTTAAGTTGGCTCAGTTCCGCAAGCATCTGGTCGCTGACCGTAATAACCCTTGCCGCAGCTTCAAAGCCACGCTGAGTGGAAATCATGTCTGTAAATTGTGATGTTAAATCAACATTGGATTGCTCCAAAACGCCGCTATTTATCTGTGTAGTGGGAAATGTTTCTACTGCCGTACCTATGCTTGCATTACCGCTATTGGAAGTCTGGGAGAAGAAATTGCCACCCTCTTTTTGCAAGCCTGCCTGGTTAACAAACTTTGCCATTACAAGCTGTCCGACAAGCTCAGTCCTGCCGTTTGTGAACAAGCCCCATACTTTGCCGGCGTTGTCAACCGACATATTTTGAAGGTCTCCGGATGCACAACCGTCCTGTGATTCGGTCGTCGTTGTGCTTGTACCTGAATATTGTGTTACAGCAGATGTTCCGCTTGCTAAATTCAGTGTTATGTTTTGAGGAGTCGTGGCATCAAAAACATTTGTACCTAATGCAGTATTGATATCCGCCGCAGTCATTGAAAATGTCTTAGGTGTATTTATTGTACCGTCAGCATTAAAAGTAAGCGTAGAGGTATCGAGAGCCACTGCTTTATCGTCAACGGTGGCGGCTACCGAAAATTCATTCGGATTTGCCGTCTTTGTAAAAGTTACAACTAGCGAATGAACTCCACCGCGATTATCATAAATGCTTATGCTGGTCTGGCGAGTGTCGTTTAGTGCCATGTCAGCATTAAGATTACCCGTTAATACAACATTTTTAGTCTGGTTGGGAGGCGAGACCATATTGCTTTTTACTTGCAAATTGCCCATAATTTTGCTTAAAATATCGGTTCCCGTAGCGTCTTTTATAAGTTTCCCGTTTGCATCCGTAGTCACATTATAACCCTGTAATAAAGCACCGGAAGCACTGTCAACGAAGTTTCCGTCTTTATCCTGTGTGATAGCCCCGGCTCGGGAATACAACTGCTTTCCACCTAAATTATATACGAAAAAGCCGTCGCCCTGGAAAGCAAGGTCTAAAGGACGGTTAGTCAATTCCAACATGCCTTGTCCCATATCCATAGAAATTGCACCGATTTTGACGCCCAGACCGATTTGATTCGCATTCTGACCGCCAATACCGACACCTTCTATTATATCGGGAGCTTTGCTATAACCGTAATTTTGGTATAGTTCATCGGCAAATGTCATACTATTGGATTTAAACCCTATAGTATTAACGTTTGCAATATTGTCTGCTATTACATCGAAACGCGCCTGGTGTGCTCTTAAAGAGCTTGCCCCTGTAGCTAATGCACGACTTAAACCCATAAATACCCTCCATGGTAAATTTTATATATATCCTATTTAATTTTGTCAATCGGACTCTTCAGTCAGTCGGAGTCCGGGTATTCAGGGGATTTCCTGTTCCTGCGAACAGGTCCAATCCCAAATTTTATGCAAATACCGCCGAATCTATATTAGTAATAATTCTTTCGTCCATCTGGTTGTTATTTACAACCGTTATTACTGTTTTATTCGGCACACTAACTATAAATGCCTTGTCATCGAGCAGAACGAGAGACTCATTTGCCCCTTTTTCATCCGCTTTTGAAACGGCACTGTTCAGCCTGTTCATATCCTCATCGCTAAGCGAAATTTCCCTGCTCGAAAGCCTCGTCTGGGCATGAGCGGAGAATTTCAGCTTTTTCAGTTCTTCGGTAAAAATATCCTCAAACTGCGTCCCTACTTTACCCGGTTGATTTTGGGAAGGTGCCTTATTTAGCTCCTGAATCCCCCCTGCCGGTATAAACGGTAGCATTATTCCATCAATTTCAGGCATTATTTTACCTCCTTATCTTTTAAAAATTTTATCAATCTATAAAGTAATATCTTCCACATCTTGCAAAGGTACTTCCATACCGTTAATAACAAGCACAGTACCGTCGGATTTGAATTTCACACCCTGTATTTTTCCGCTTGTATAGCAGGTGGGTGTCATTGCAGCCCCCTGACCGTCGGTAGCATTAACAGTAAAAGTATATTTGCCGCTTGGCATAACTTTTCCGTTATTATCCTTTCCGTCCCATGTGAGGTCGTGGTCGCCGCTTGTCAAATCCTGTCCGCTTAGCGTCATAGTCCTTACTACGGTTCCGGATGAATCCTTAATTACAATATTTGCTTTACCTGCGGCACTTGTCAAGTTATAACCCAAAGCCACATTGTCGGTTCCTCCAAAGAAAATATTATTGGATATTGCTTTAGCATTTTTGCCTAATAATCCCGGCAGAGCCGAATTAGCGATAGTTTGCGTCATTGACTGGTTCGATGCTACTTCCTGTTGTATCAGCGAACTTATATTTGTCAATTGCTCCAATTGTGAGAATTGGGCAAGCTGTGCTGCAAATTCCTCGTTATTATAGGGCTGTAACGGGTCCTGCGACTTCAACTGGTATGTTAGCAGTTGAAGGAACTCGTCTTTACTTATCTGACCGTTATTTGTAGCTGTAGTTGTAGCCGGTGTAGGGTTACTTGTATTTGTTATATTTGTTACACTTGTTGTCATAATTCAACCTCCATGTTGACCCACGATTTTGGGTTTTTTATATTCCGTAATTTGTTACGTTAAATATTATATTTATTTTATAAATCATAATCAAAAAATCCCATTAAATATATCTTTCAAGAGAAATTCCCTTATTTATATTTTCGATAAGGGACGGTATATTTTCTTCGTTATTTGAATTATCTTCAATTCCATTGCCAAAAGAACGGACAAAAGCCTCCCTTGCCTCTATATCATCTTTATTATTCTTATTCTGATAATTATAGCCTTTGTCAGCTAATTCATATTCGTTCGGTTTTAGATTAACAGTTATGGATTCTGTCTTAATGCCCTGCTGGCTTAATTTATCTTTGAGCATTTCAAGCTGAGCCTGTATGCTTTTGACAACTTCCTTTGAATCTGCCTGCAAACTCAAATTAGCAACATTATTTTTTAATGAAATCTCAACGAAAACAGTTCCGAGTTCCGGTGGTTTCAGAGTAATCCTGGCTACTTGTGTAGTGTTTCCGGGCATACTTTTAACCAGGTTAACAGTATTTTGCACTAATTCGCTTAGTTTAAGATTTAATGTGGTATCCTGTTTTAAACTTGTAGTCTCCTTAGTAAGAGAATCTGCGAAAGAAAGGCTTTTGCCTTCTATGGAACTACTCAAATTAAGCATCTGGGTTAAACCGTTCCCGTTTATGCCGGCTTGCTTTCCCTGTGCCTGACTGCCGTCATTAGCCAATCCGTTTCCGTTCTTAGCCTCTGCTTCTGCAACAGCCTGCATATTTATTTGTGTATCGGGCTTTAAAGTGCCTTCAAACCAATTTTTTTCGTTTACGGTCTGCTTTTGATTCGGATTCGCTTCAATCGTCTTAATAAACATTCTTTGAATATCCTGTGTAAAAGCCGGGTTCAAGTCATTCAGGGATTTTGTTATTTCCGGCATTACTTGATTTGGAACGGCAACATCATTTTGTTGGAAAGCATAATTCAAACTCGCAGAGCCGTCCACCTTTTCCTTACCCATTGAAGAAATCATCCCTGATACTGTCTGCTGTGTATTTATCGCAGGAGCATTTGTTTTCTCAATTATTTTCTGTGAGTTCTCTACTGATGCTTGATTAGTATTTTTGGAAATAACTTGACCAACTTCTGCCTTTAAAAAGGAGTTAACATTCAACCAAGGTTTTTGAGTTATAACAGTAGTGTCGTCTTTTTTTAATTTGACATTATTTTCTACTTTTTGACCGGTAGTAGAAACATTATTTTGTACAGAAATATTCTCATGGCTATTATTATCCACCGTTTTGTCATCTGAACTGCTTTTATTTTCATTGGTTTGACTACTTTTGTCCGTGCTTTGATTATTGTTAGTTTCTTTATGTTCTACGGTTTTAGCATTGTTTTCAATTTTATTCGGTGCATCTGAATTGCCCGAATTTACCTGTTGTACATCATTATTCTTAGGTTCAGTATCATTTTGTGGTGCCTTATAATCATTAGAATTAGAGTTATTATTAGTATTGGTATTTACGCTGAAATTATAAGGTAAATACTGGTTATGCTGGTAATAATTCAGGGAATAAATGTCATACTCGGAATTGCCGTAATCGTCCTTCAGTCCAGGTTCCTGAGCCTTACTGAAGCCAAAATTCTTAAGTGATTCTTCGAAATCGGTATTGGAATTATTTACGTCAAGCTTTGCATTGGCAGCGGCATAAACCTGTCCTGTCCTGCCTGCATTAGAGGTATCAATAACCATAGAAGCTGAATTTGCCATCGGTGCATCCTGCACAATTAGTTAATAATATTGAACTTCCTGTTCACAAATTCTAATCAAAATCTTTTCAAAATCAAGCAAGTGATTTAAATAAAATCCACTTATCTCATCCTTGCTTTAAAATTGCGGCTGCCCGCTCTTTGGACATAATATCAAGAATCTTGCCAGCTTTTTTCTTATCCATCGCTTTTAGGATAAAAGAGGCATCTTTGTCGCTTAATTTTTCTAAAATTTTTGCTACTTCGGAGGGACTTGCATTATTATAAATTTTTGCATAGTCAGTCAGGTTTTGTTTTCTGAGTGAGTCCTTATTCTTTGGCGGGCTGGAAGCTTGTGCTTCCTTTTGCCTGAAAGATTTCAAATCATTTGAAGCTTTTGCATAAAGGCTTGTATAGCGGTTTAACGAATCTTTGATTTGAGTGATTTTTGCCTGTATTTTTTTGATAGAATCCTGCAACTGAAGCTGAATATTTACTGCAGATTCGGGATTAGCCTTTACTTTCTCTATGGAATCAATTAATCTATTATAAAGTTTATTAGTAGAGTCGTACTCGTTTTGGATGACTTTGTTTTTAATAATCAGGCTCTGGAGCTTGTCGTAATTATATTTTGTTATCCATACTCCGGGTTCGGGAGCCTGCCTACCCTGAGTACCCTGCCCGCCTTTTGAATATTCCTGCACCTGCGGCTTCCTGATGCCGAACCATGACGGGAAAATCTTAAACAAGGCGAAGAAGATAATCATCAGCCCGACGAATGCCCCCATCACGTATAATATTATCTTTAGTAATGCTTTTGTACTCATAGTTTGTCCTGTGGGTATTATCGGCATTAAAACACCTTTTCTTTATTTTTATCTAATTCAATCGCAATATCGTCTAATATTTTCTGCTCTTCCTTCTCGATTTCATCAATATAAACTATCTTTTGTTTTTCTTTCAGCTTATCGAGTATTTTTTCATCTTTCATAGCCTCTGTAAGGGCTATCCTTTTCTTATCTTCTATTTCAATCAAATCCACCTTTTCCAGCTTCAACTGCTTTATTTCCTCTTTAACAAAATTTTTATGATAATATTCATGTTGTAATTCAATTATGGGAACTTTTCCGCTTTTGGATTTAAGCAGTGAAGTGAAATAATCCTCTTTGCCGGTTATCTCATTTTCTTTATTTAGTCTTTTGTTTACGGCATGAGCAAAAGCCTCCTCCGCCACTTTTTTCTTATGTGTGCGTATTTTCAATAAAGGGTCCAGCCTGAAATTAAATACTTTTGCCAACTTCTTCTTATAATTAAAAATTTCAAATTAAGAATTAAGAATTTTTTTATTTAGTATAACTTTGCGTCTTTATACTTTGCGACCTTTGCGGTAAAAAAATCAAGCACTTAACCGCAAAGTAAGCAAAGTTTTAGCCAAGTAACGCAAAGTTCAAAATATAAAAACATAACAAAAATTGTACCTGAAAATAAATTATTCTGAATGACATTTATTAGCAACTGTTCTTGTCCATTTACCTCTATATAATTTACGTAGATTTTCCTCAGATTTTTTATCATCTTCAATAAAGTCATTATCTGATTTATAGTCACTTCGCATTATAATTTGTCCTTTATTCAATAAAAAATATTGTAAAGGGTATCCTTTAACTAAGAATTTCATTTGGATATTTTTATCGAAATGCACTTCTTCAAGCTTATAAATACCCATCCTATATTTTACATTTGAATCATCCGTAAAATAATGGTAATATCTCATAGTGAAAATAAAAGGTCTATCAATACAATAACAATCATTATCACCCAATCGACAATAAAAATACATTGAATCTTTAACAAATAAACCTGCTTCACAACCGTAAGTTAATGTATCAACATCAAAATATTTGCAGAAATTAATAGAATCATTATATACTTCTGCTTTTTTATTTAATTTTAATAATGGATTGATAATGTAAGTGAACTTTTCTAAGTTTATATCTCCTTCTTTCAAATGATTTTTCTCATAAATCGAATCTCTTTTTAATCTAATTCTTATAGAATCATTAAGAACATTAATATATCTAATTTTATATTTTTCAAAAGTAGATAATATTCTATTTGCTTCACAGCCACATGAATCACAGCCATTTGACTGACAATTTAATTGATAACAGCCAATTATTAAAAGTAATAAATAATAAAAAATTCTCTTTGTTTTCATAAAATCATTATTGAGTATTCGATGTATTTGTATAAATAATTTATGCTAATTGAATTTCTCCTTCCAGTTCTCTTTCTATTTCTTCAATACTAGGTAATTCTCTTCTAACATCTTCGGGTAATTCGTACATTAACCTGTATTCGCTAATTCCAATAGGATTATTAATGTTCTTCAAAGAATATTCAGCTACAAGCTTATTTGCTTTCTTGCATAAGAGCAGCCCTATTGTCGGTTTATCATCATGTGATTTTACCTCGGCATTAAAGGCATTTAAATAAAAATTAAGCTTACCTGAATATTCCGGTTTGAAATCGTCTATCTTCAATTCAACTATAAAGTAGCAGTGCAGTTTTGTATGGTAAAAAACCAAATCAACATAGAAATCATCACCTCCAACGGTCAGAAGCTTTTCCTTACCAAGAAATGCAAATCCATAGCCAAGCTCAATAAGAAATTTCTTTATATTATCTAAGAGAGCATTTTGTAAATCTTTTTCCTTTGCTTCTTTACTCAGATTTAAAAATTCAAATGAATACGGATTTTTCAATAGCTCCCTTGCCAAGTCTGAATCAGGTTTTGGTAATACTAAATCAAAGTTGTTTAATGACTTGCCCTTCCTCTCATATAGCTTTAATTCCATTTGATGAACCAGAACACTACGGGACCAGCTATTTTCGATAGTTTTTAGCACATAGAATAAGGCTGATTCAATGTCTTTGCACTTTGTAATAATCTCACGATGATGTCCCCATGGAACAAATGATAGCAATTTGGGTAAAAAACCACTAAAATAATCTGCCACAACTTGTGGCGATTTTGTATTTAGTAGTAATTCGGATTCAAGTATTTGATTTTTTAGCAGTTGTAATTCGTCAACAAGTTGTGGGCTAATTTTTGGAAAGTGAATTGGCTCTAATTTGTTTGATATAAAGTCCACAAGTTGTGGACTAAATTTTGGGTTAGTATAAAAACTGTACCAAAGCCTAATATATTTTAAGTTGGTTTCTGAGAAGCCTTTCATTTCGGGAAATTCAGCTAATAAATCCTTGCTGAGTTGTGATATCAGACCATCTCCCCAATTTGTTTTAGCTTGTTTCTTAACTATTGCTTCTCCAAGGTCCCAGTACATCAGAATAAGCTCGGAATTAACCCTGACCGAAGCTTTAATCTGGGCATTCCGGACTTTTTGTTTTATTTCCTTTAGTAATGAAATATAATCACTATTTACTTTTATAACTTGCTTCATATTCTACGACAAATATACTATATTTAGTATCAAATTTAAATAATTTTTTCTTTGCGTAACTTTGCGTCTTTATACTTTGCGACCTTAGCGGTAAAAAAATAAGCACTTAACCGCAAAGTACGCAAAGTTTTCGCTGAGTATCGCAAAGTTTTTTCCTTAAAATTCTTAATTCTTAATTTTAAATTCTTAATTAACTCATCAAGCTCTTTAATTTCTCTACCGTCTCATCAAATTTAGACGATTCGTATATATCCTGCCTCAAAAAAGCGTTTATTTTGTCATTCATAGCAACAGCAAGGTCAATCTTTGCATTAGTGCCGGGTTGGTATGCTCCGACGCTGATTAGGTCCTCCGCACCGCGATAAATTGCCATAATTTCCTGTATTTGAATTGAGATATTCCTATGCTCTGCGGAAATAACGTCGTTTTTCAGCCTGCTTATGCTTTGCAGGACGTCAATTGCCGGGTAATGCCCCATCGAGGCAAGTTTCCTCGAAAGAACCACATGCCCGTCCAAAATTCCTCTCGCCGCATCGGATACAGGCTCATTCAAATCATCACCTTCGACCAAAACAGCATATAATCCGGTAATAGAGCCTATTGCCGAGGTGCCTGCCCTTTCCATAGTTTTTTGGAGTAAAGAAAATACCGAAGGTGTATATCCTTTTGATGTTGGAGGCTCGCCAATAGTCAAACCTACCTCACGCTGTGCCATAGCAAGCCTTGTTGAAGAATCCATCATAAACATAACGTCTAATCCTTTATCACGGAAATATTCGGCAATCGTCGTAGCCACAAGAGCCGCTTTCACACGCACCAAAGGTGGTGTATCGCTGGTCGAAACAATTACGACGCTCCTTCGCAAACCTTCTTCGCCCAAATCCTTCTCGATAAAATCCCTTACTTCCCTTCCCCGCTCTCCGATAAGCGCTATCACATTAACATCGGCAGAGGTGTTTCTCGCTATCATTCCCAGCATTGTGGATTTGCCTATACCCGAACCGGAGAAAATACCTATACGCTGACCTTTACCAAGTGTAAGCATTCCGTCAATAGCTTTGATGCCTGTTGCGACAGGGTCAAAAATTCTTTGTCTGGTTAATGGATTCGGTGGGTTTGCATAAATCGAACGTTTTTCCTTCGCATGAACCATTCCCTTACCATCAAGAGGATTGCCCAAACCGTCCAAAACCCTGCCGAGAAGCTCATCGCCGAGATTTATGGATAATGCTGCACCTGTACCAATTATTTCAGTTCCGGGGGCTATATCCGTAAGTTCACCGAGTACCATTGATAGAATCCTGTTGTCCTTGAAGCCGACTATTTCTGAACGGCTTATCTCCCTACCCGTACGGTCTTTCAATATACAGACCTCGCCTATGGGAGCCTTGGGACCTTCACTTTCGATTACAAGACCTATTACTTTCGTAACTCTGCCCCTCATCTGTATGGTATTGGTACCATTCAGAACCGGTGCTATTTTATCTTTTAATTTATCAGTAGAAATCATATGTACCTATTTAATACTTATCTCTTTATTGCAAAGCCACATAATAGAAATAAGATTTAACCGCAAAGTTCGCAAAGTTTTCGCAAAGTTTCGCAAAATATTTTAATTCTCTTACCACATAATTTAGTCATCAGAATTCTTAATTCTTAATTTTAAATTCTTAATTAATTTAAATCTGTCTTTGAAAACGTGAGAATTAATTTATTCCCCTTCTTCTTTCACTGCATCGAGTAAAGATTTCTTCAGCATATCCAATTGAGTTCGCAATCTTGCATCAACTATGCCGACAGAAGAAGACAAAACACAAAAGCCCCTTTCCACAGAGCTGTCCGGAACAATCTCGCAATTTTCTATCCTTGAGCTATCCGAAACCAATGTGCTTTTGGCTCCTCTCAATGTTTCGACATCGGCAGGATTAAGATTGATTTTGAAAATAATCTCATCATCCAATGCATGT
>JBEKWK010000039.1:0-12637 GCA_049513175.1 FCB group bacterium | reverse complement strand
GGCTAATCTGTGAAAAGCTGATTCAATAGTTTATAAAGTTTATAAAGTTCGTAAAGTTCATAAAGTTTGTAAAGTTTAAAAAGAATAAAGTCAAAAATTAAGAATATACAAATTATAAAAGGAAAAGTTTATAAGGTGAAAAAGAATCCTGTAATAAATACCAATATCAACCGAATTGCTTTCATCGGTAATTACTTGCCTCGCCAGTGCGGTATAGCTACATTTACAACAGATTTAAGTGAAGCCATTGCAAATGAATTTCCGAATGTAACCTGTATTGCTTTGCCTGTAAATGATATCGAGGAGGGATATGATTATCCATCACGGGTAAGATTTGAATTGACCGAAAAAGATATCGAGTCGTATCGCCGGGCATCAGATTTTTTAAATATAAATAATGTTGATATGGTATGTCTTCAATTCGAGTATGGTATTTTCGGAGGCAGGGCAGGCAGCCATATCATTGCTCTTTTACGTGAATTACGAATGCCAATCGTTACAACATTACACACAATATTACGCGACCCTAACTCGGACCAGCGGTTAGTTTTAGAAAAAGTAGCGGGTCTCTCAGATAGATTGGTTGTTATGAGTCAGCGTGGTTCAGAATTTCTACAGGAAATATATAATGTTCCGTCTGCTAAAATAGACCTGATTCACCATGGCATACCTGATGTCCCATTTGTTGACCCGAGTTTTCATAAAGACCTGTTCGGTGTCGAAGGTAAAATAGTATTACTTAGTTTTGGATTGCTTTCGCCAAGTAAGGGCATTGAGAATGTTATTTCTGCCCTGCCAAAAATTTTGGAACGCTATCCGAACGTCGTATATATCGTACTTGGAGAGACTCATCCACAGGTCAAACGGCATGAAGGTGAAACGTACCGATTATCTCTTCAATGGCTGGCTTCGGAAAAAGGTGTAGAAAGCCAGGTGATATTTTATAACCGGTTTGTAAGCATTGAGGAACTTGTACAGTTTATAGGTGCGGCGGATATTTATATTACACCCTATCTCAATGAGGCACAAATAACATCCGGCACATTAGCTTACACACTGGGTGCAGGAAAAGCAGTAATATCCACCCCTTATTGGTATGCCGAAGAAATGCTTGCAGATGATAAGGGAGTCCTCGTTCCTTTTCGGGACCCGGATGCACTTGCAGAGCAGGTTATACGGTTATTGGACGATGAGCAAAGCCGGCATGCAATGCGAAAACGGGCTTATATATTTGGCAGGGAGATGATTTGGTCTAAGGTTGCACAACATTATATGGATAGTTTTAAGCGCGCCCGAATTGAACGTATGCACTCGACAACACTTCCCGTGCATATAATTAAACCCCTGGAAGAAAGGTCCGGTGAACTCCCTCCTCTCAAACTTGACCATTTATTTAGAATGACTGATGATACAGGTATGCTACAACATTCTATTTTTACAGTACCTAACTATGAAGAAGGGTATACAACTGACGACAATTCCCGTGCTCTCATAGTCAGTATTCTTTTAGAATCAATTATAAATGGAGAATCAACAAAATTAGCTTCCCGTTATCTCGCTTTTATTTTATTCGCATTCAATTCAGAAAACGGACACTTCAGAAATTTTCTGAATTATCAGCGTCATTGGTTAGAATCAATCGGCTCGGATGACAGCCATGGCAGAACAATATGGGCATTAGGAACCGTGCTGGGAAGGACTAAAATGCCTTCCCTCCAAAGCATTGCCGGAAGACTATTCGAGCAAGCATTGCCCGCCATTGTTAATATGACAAGCCCCCGCGCATGGTCATTTGCTCTTATGGGGATTAATGAATATTCACAGCGGTTTGCAGGCGATACCAAAGCAAGCCATGTTAGGTTAGAGCTAGCAGAACGGTTACTGACATTGTATCAGAATAATCGCACAGATAGTTGGAGATGGTTCGAAAACAGCTTGAGCTATTGCAATGCCGCATTATCACATGCTTTACTTATTAGCGGTAATGCTATTCCCAATATAGCAATGACTGAAACAGGGCTTGAATCTCTACTTTGGTTAGCCGAATTACAGAAGTCGGATTCGGTTGGCGGACATTTCGTATCAATCGGTTCGAACGGATTTTATCCAAAGAACGGAGAGCGTGCAAGGTTTGACCAACAGCCTGTGGAAGCTCAAACTATGGTATCCGCCTGCTTAGAAGCATTTAGAATAACAGGTGATGAACGATGGCGCAAAGAAGCACGGCGTGCGTTCGAATGGTTTCTTGGGCGAAATGATTTAAATCTTTCAATATATGACCCAATATCGGGTGGCTGCCGTGATGGTTTACATCCCGACCGGCTGAATGAAAACCAGGGAGCCGAATCCACTCTTGCATTTTTACAAGCATTGCTTGAACTACGATTAACTGAGAATTCCATTTTATCTTTAGAGAAAAAATAAAAATGAAAAATGCCAAATAAAACTTAAAAATATGAATAAGGAATTTAATTATATTGAAAAATGAAAAAATCCAACGACACCAAAACCGTTGGATTTTTTTTATCATAATAATTTATTTCATATACTTTTTTTTATTTCAAAGGTATTGCAGGAAGCCGCTTAAGCTGACGATTTGAAGGGTCAATAATTATGCCTGTTGATTCCAAAGCTGTTACTCCTAAAATAGGTTCGCAATTATCAGGACCGAAAATAATTCGACCAAAAGTGGTGTCTCCTAGAAATTTAATAATAGCACCACTATATTGATATGTAACCTTATCGCCATTTGCAAGTTCATAATCCATTTTTCCTACAGGCTTGAAGCCTAGTTCAAGTAATTTTGAGGCTGGTACCATTGAATCTGTGGCTCCAGTATCTACAAGAAACAGTTCTTCATAATCTCCATTTGCCTCGGGCCATGAAAGATTTACAGTAACGTGAATAGCACCCATGATTTTAGCTCCTTGTATTTTATTTATTTTTTTACTTTAAGTTAATAAAAAACATTATTTACAAAATTACGTGTTTTTAATTAAAATAATTCCAAATTATTGAATTTTCCAAATCTTTTTAAAAATAGAAATGTGTGAATTATGTAACTTTTTCCCAAAAATATGTAACATATATTGACTTGATTTTGTTTATCTTGTCTTTTTATTTTGTAATACAATTATAATCGAATGGAAAAAAATGAACAATCAATATCCTGAACTTTTTAAACGTAGCAATCTGAATCCTATCCTTACTTCTGCTAATTGGACATACCCGATTAACAGTGTATTTAATCCGGGTGCCACTCTATTGCAAGACGGCACTACTTTGCTTTTATGCCGTGTTGAAGACAGGAATGGGCAATCTCATCTTTGCGCTGCACGTTCGGCAAATGGTATGGATGGCTGGATTATTGACCCGGAACCAACATTGATGGCTGACCCTGAAAATTTTCCTGAAGAAGTCTGGGGAATAGAAGACCCTCGAATCACTTACATTCCCGAATTGTGTAAGTATGCAGTTGTTTATACGGCATACACACGCGATGGACCCGGAGTTGCATTGGCATTTACTGAAGATTTTCACAAATTTGAACGTTATGGAATAATAATGCCTCCTGAAGATAAAGATGCAGCCCTGCTTCCTCATCGTATAGGGGAATATTGGGCTTTGATACATCGTCCTGTGAGTTCTCCCAGGGCACACATTTGGTTATCCTATTCACCCGATTTACGTCATTGGGGCAGCCACAAACTGATTATGGAAGCCCGCCGGGGCGGTTGGTGGGATGCTAATAAAATAGGACTCTCATCTCCACCAATAGAAACTCCTCAAGGCTGGCTTATGATATACCATGGAGTGAAACAAAATGCTGCCGGTTGTATTTACAGGCTCGGACTTGCATTATTCGATTTGAACAAACCGGAATTTTGCCTTAAAAGAAGCAGTGAATGGATATTCGGACCGCAGGAGTCTTATGAGGAGGAAGGTGATGTAAATAAAGTTGTCTTTCCCTGCGGTTGTACAATCGCTCCGGACGGAGATACAATCAATTTATATTATGGTGCGGCGGATATGAGTATTGCCCTTGCTACCGGTAGTATTAAAGAATTATTGCAATGGCTCGATAATCAAAAATAAATATATTAGATAATCTTTTAAATTTGTATTTTTAAATTTAAAATTTTCTAACTAATAAAAAAAAATGGCAACAAATAAAACATGGCACGATAAACACAAAGAGTCGTTGAGTTTCGGTCAACGATTAGCTGATAGTGTCGCAAGCGGAATGGGTTCCTGGAGTTTTATAATCTTGCAATCAATTCTGGTTATTTTATGGATGGGACTCAATGTCGTCGGCTTCATTAACCATTGGGATGTTTATCCCTTTATACTGCTGAATCTCGTGTTTTCTACACAGGCAGCGTATGCCGCTCCAATTATTATGATGGCTCAAAACCGTCAAAATGAAAGAGACAGAATGCAGGCACAGGCTGATTATCAGACTAATGTGGATGCGAAAAGTGACATTGAAGCTCTACAAAAGCAATTGAATAAAATTGAAGTTGATAAGTTGGATAAGATTATTCAAATGCTGGAAGAAATGAATAAAAAATAAATCTTACTAATATTCATTTAATCTGTATTTTCAATTCTGAGTTCTGAATTTAATCCTGAATTCAGATTATAGAACTTAAAATTATTATAACTTTATGAACTTTAATTGCATGGACAATTTAATTGTACGGACGCAACACTGTTCTGTCCCTACATTCAACTAAATGAATTTTATAATCTTTTAATTTTAAATTCCAAACTCCAAACTTCTAAGTTACAGAAAGTTGTTTTTAATCAATGTTGAATGATTATATTCTTTTTATTATAATTATTCCCGTTAATTAATATTAACGAATAAACTCCTTCAGATAACATTGAAAGGTCAATTTTCAACTCATTTGAATTTTGGGGTTCATCTATTGAAGCTGAATAGACCTCTTGTCCGAGCAAATTAAATACTTTTATTAATTGCGGCAATGTTTTATAATCTGTAAGTTCAATATAAAAAATATTATTTGTGGTAATTAACGAATTTGAATTCTCTGACCATTCAATCGAATTAATCCCGTACAAAAACGGCTCGGACATTTCAGAAATACAACTATATAAATTTGTTACCTGGACGCTATAAATTCCACTAATTTTTGCCGTATATTTTTGTGCGGTTGCACCCTCAATCTTACTATTATTTAGATACCACTGATTACCGCTTGGACTGCTGGAAACCAACTCAGTTCCCGGTTTTGAAATAGTCGGTTTCGGTGGCATTGCATAAATTGCAATGTCATAACCGTTATCATTACCGGTCGTATCCGGATTTGTACTGACTACTCTCACTCTATACTTAAGACTTTGGGGTGTATCGTTCGGTATTTGTCCTTGTATATAACCGGAAGAAGCAGATGTAAATGTTCCAAGTATGACGGGATTATTAAATTGCCCTGAGGAATCTGAGAGTTGAGCATAGAATGTTGTGCCGGTGCCTAAAACAAAATCATCTGTTGAGAAATAAACCCACATTGGATTTCCTGCACAATATTCGTAATAATAGGGACGCCCGGTTATAATTGGAAATGATAAATCTGATATATTTGCAACAAAACCGTCGCTGTATCCTGCATTGGAAGTTTGGTTCACTCCATCAGTAATAGGAAAATCAATTGAATAAGTATTACCCGTTAAAAATAAATTTTTATTGTCTCCAACTGCAATACCACTTATATAATCATCGTTCGTCCCTCCGAAAAATGTAGAGTAGGCAAGAGTAGCGCCGCTTGTATTGAGCTTTAAAAGGAAGCCGTCAATAGCTCCGTTATGATAAACATCAAAAGCATTTGTAGTAGTTGGAAAATCCGTAGAGTAGGTATTACCTGCTATAAAGGCACTACCGTTTGCATTTACAACTATTGAAGTACCATAATCATGGTTGCTTCCACCGATATAAGTTGAATATACAAGAGCAGACCCGGTTGCATTAAGTTTAGTAGCGAAACAATCATAATTTCCGCCAGTAGTATTACTGACAGCTACTTTGGAAGTAGGAAAATCATAAGAATATGTATATCCTGTTATATATGCATTTCTATCGGCATCTAAAGCAATCGCATTAGCATATTCATCATTTGTTCCACCGATTAAAGTTGAATACGATAAAGTCTGACCGGTTTCGTTCAGCTTAACTACAAAACAATCATAATTTCCTTTTAATGAAGTAGAATATGCTCCATTTGTGGTTGGAAAATCGGAAGAATTTGTATAACCGGTGATGTAAGAGTTCCCGATTCCATCAAGAGCAATAGAATTTGAATAGTCATCATTTGAGCCTCCTATGTAAGTCGAATATAACATATATTTGCCGAAATTATCGAATTTGGCAAAGAAACAGTCATAATTGCCACTAAAGTTTTTTTTATATGCGTTTGCTGATGTTGGAAATGCGGAAGAATTTGTATATCCTGTAATAAATGAACTACCCGTGCCATCAATTGCTATTCCGGTAGCATAATCATAATTGCCACCGCCGAAATATGTTGAATAACTCAGAGAAGTTCCATCTGAACTGAGTTTCAATACATAACAATTACTATTGCCCCAATTTTTGTTTTGAAAAGCTCCATCCGTAGTAGGAAAATCATTTGAAAACGTATAACCTGTTAAATAAACATCATTCATAACATCGAGTGATAACGCTGTGGCATAATCATAATCACTCCCTCCTATAAATGTAGAATAGATGAGTGATGTTCCTGTGGAATTGAGCTTGGAAACGAAGCAATCATAATAGCCCTTTTGAGTCGTATCATATGCTCCAGCAGTTTTAGGAAAATCTGTAGAATATGTTGAACCGCATATATACACATTCCCATTGCTGTCAAGAGAAATTGCACTTGGTAAATCATAATAATTCCCACCTAAAAAAGTTGAATAAACAAGCGGGTCAATAACCAAAGGTTTTGTGTTATCATAATCACTGATATTAAATCCGAGTGTTCCATCTTCATTTATGATAAAGCTACTTGTAATCTCCTTTGTATTTTCTGCTTTTATAAGTACATCTTTTTTATAATCCTCAAACTTTGATAAATTTGAAATTTGTTGTAACTGTTCATCAGAACTACTTTGATAGGAAAAAGGCTTCTGATGAATCATATCTCCTAAATTAGTTTTGAAAATAAGTTCATTTGAATTATTTATATAAATTTTGTAACCGGTATCTCTACCCAAATCTGCTTTTATTTTTATGTCTGAAACATTCGCACCTGGATGTACTATAAAATCGTATCTGAAAAATAATCTTTGAGTATCATTTTTATTTTGGGAAAAATTATTATTTGATTCGAAATAATATCTTGCATCTATACCGGGGAATACATTTTTTTCTATGACTTCATCATAAAGCGATACATTCGTAGTCCATTTTGAAGATTCCTTACCTTTAAAATAATTAAAATACTCTTTATGAGCATTAGAAGTTATAAATGAAGGAATGTGTTTATTTCCATTTTCTCCTTTAGTGAAGCTCTGATTGAGACTTTTATCAGTTAAGTATGTTGTGTTAATGATATGCCCTTTAATGTTTCCGTTAGGAAAAGGATTTTTCTGCAATGAAGTTTTTCCCAATTCATTATGAAGATTTTTTTCATCTTTTTTATAATAATCATAAACGATACCATCATTTGTGAGCCATATATTTAATCCTTGCAACTTAACCATATATCGGATTTCATCAGACCATTGTCCTTTATTCTCAATAAAAGCTGAAGATACTTGTTTCGTAGGAATATTAGCATTTGAGTTTTGTAAAGGAAAATTTGATTGAGGCTTTTCAATAGAATAAAGTTCATCTATAAAAAAAATCTTTAAAGCTACAAATATTATCACGAACAATTTGTATTTAATCATAATTTAAACTCCAATAAAAAAGTTTATAATGTAATTAATTTAGTTTTCAGTTATGAGTTAGCAGTGTGCAGTTGATTTTGGATATTTATTCATAACTGCTAACTACTAACTTCTAACTATTAACTGCTAATTGCTAACTATTTTACGTAACTCATTCCTTCAAGTGCGGAAGCATTATTCGGATAAATCAGCAATGTTTCCTGAAAATATCTTTTTGCATCGTCTTTTTTCCCTAACTTAAATTCGCTCCATCCAGCCATTAAATTTGCATCGGCATCGAAAGGATATAAATTTACAACTGTCTCAAAGTGCTTTAATGCCTGAGAAAAATTTGAACGGTTATAATACATCATACCAATCCAGTAGTTTGCATAAGTATTTTGCTTGTCAATCTTAAGAATTTCCTGGTATTGCTCAAAGACAATATCCCATTTTTCGAGTGTGGATGCGGGTTTTATATATCCAAACCGTGCTTCTATGGAATTTGGTTTTAATGCAATAGCCTTCCTGTAATACTCAATGGATTTTTTATTTTCTTTTGCATTGAAACAAAGCCAGCCTAATCTAAGGTTAATTTCATAGCTGTTGTCCTGGTAGATACTATTCAGACTATTAATTGCTTCTTTATAATTTTTTTTACTTTCAAATTCATAACTTTTGGAAAAAGCACTTTGCCAGTCAAGAACATGTATGTCTTTGCCGGTCTGACTAAATGCAATAGTGCTGAACATAAGAGAGTTCATAAAGTTGAAAGTTAATAATGTTATAAAGTATAAAGACATTAAATTGAAAACCTTTATAAACTTTACAAACTTTATAAACTTTAAGAACTGTTTTATAATTTCCATGTTAATCCTCCATAAATTGACTGTAATGTATATGTATTTTCTTTTGTTAATGCCAGTTTTTTGGGTTCATATAAATATCCGAATTTAATTTTGAAATTTTCGGAAACAGGACAAATTAATGTACCTCCGGCTTTATATAAACCCGGGTCAATAGAATTATAGACATACAAAATGTCATTTTCAAGATAATTGAAAATGTCATTAGACGTATAATTAGCCTCCAGCCACAAAAAATCAGTTAACTTGATGCCTAATGTATTTGAAATATTTAAATTGTTTTGAGAATTTCTATTTGAATTTATTACAGCAATAATATAATATAAATCCAAATTACCAAACGGATACAAACCTAATTGGACTGAAAATTGTCTTTGAATTTCTTTAATGAATAGTCCATAATCAAATGCAAATTGAAAATCCCAGCAATATGAATAATATTTTAGTGCGAGTTCTCCGATGTCGGTTTTATAGGTTGTCATATCAAATTTTGAATTTAAATGATGATAAGTGGACTTTATTAAAATATTGTCCATCGGAACAAAAGAAAGTTTGGCATAATACTGCCATTCATCAATGGCAATATTTTTAATGACGAGAAAGTAATCTGGGAATAAAATATTTTGATGATAAACTATAAAAGATTGTGATAAAGAGAGATTCCAGTTTAATATTGAATTTAATCCTAAATTATAGAACATCCCTGGTTTTCTCAAATTTGTATTCGAATATTTATAGACTTCTTCTGTTTCAATTTGATTAATTATCTGAGATGATGATTCATTAAAAACAGCTTTCGCATCATCATTCAGGTCACGTGCAGTATAGTGGGCAAGCTCCACCCTGTTCAAAAATGAATTACACAGATATTTATAATATAATGCCGTTGAATTTTGACTGTTTGCAGAGAGGATGCTTTCGTATTGTTCAAGAGCTTTTGAATAATTTTGATTTAACAAGTTCCCATAGCCAAGTCTTAATCTGAGGTTGATGAAATTTGTATCGTTTTTGGAACGCGTCCCTTTCAGTGCCGTTTTACCGAATTTCTCAAGTTCATTCCATTTGTTCAAATAATACAGATTATATGAAATACTGTCCACCTGGTTGATATTTAAAGTATCTTGTGCTTCGGATTTCATAAAAGATAAAGTAACAATTATATATATGACACAAATTATGCCTGTACGCATTCTGCCCTTACTTCCTTATTCCATTTTGAACCAGTCTCTTTTGTATATATAAATTCTTTGATTTTGCCGTTTTCGATTATTATTTCAAATTTCTTTTTGGGACTCGTCCCTTTTAATTTATTTTCTTTAAAAGTTTTGATGCTGAATGAAGATTCCAATTTGATTTTTGAATATGAAAACTGGTTGTGAAATTCACTGTATTTTAATTTATAAACTGGTTTTATAAATTTATAAAAAGGAGACAGAAAATCCTGAAGCCAGCGAACTAAAATGTTATCAATTATACTTAAAGAATAATTGTCTTGAATCTCCAGATTTTCGTAAAATGCCAGAACAATTTTATATGCTCCCAGCCAAAAATTGTATAAAATTGATTTTTTATCCCCATAAAAGTTAGTAAAATAAAACATAGTACCGTCATAGTTAAAATAAGCTGTTGACTGAGTTTCTTTGCAGTAAATATATGATTGATTCCAAATATCGGTAAATACTTCCCAGCTTTCAAATATCTCTTTACCATGTTCAGAAGATTTAAATTTCAATATATTTCCCGGTTGAAAATTAAATGCTGATTTAAGAAAGCTGTTTGGTTCTATATTAAATACAGTTTCTCCTTCATTAGGAATTTCATTGCTTTTAAATGAAACTCCAGAAGGATTTTTCAGCATAAATAAAGAAAACGGATAAATGATACTTTTCGCATCAACACCGGGTTCAGCTTGGAACTGTAAATGTAAATGAGGTTCCGGTGACCTGCCTGAGTTTCCGCAAGTAGCTATTATATCTCCTTTTTTGATATAATCACCCGGTTTTACCTTGAAAGAGTTTTTCTTCAAATGAGATAATTTTGAGTAAAGACCTTCCTGATGCTTGATTATAACACTATTTCCCCAATTATTGAGCGTATTTACATCACCGATATCGTTGTCATCAATATTGTCAATCACCTGTTCTATCACACCATCTGCGGATGCTATGACAGGTTTGTCATAGCAATAATACTGCTGAACGTTTGTTCCGTTTGATGAGTAAGACTTCATTTCTTCATCAATAAGAATAAAATCCAGACCATAACTCCATTCTCCCTTATGAGTCAGTTCTCCGTTGTGACCCTGGGAAACAAACCATTCGCCTATTACAGGCAATTCAAACGGTAACCATTGACTGTTTTTGATTCGGGACGCATCCCTTCTTTCATTGTTTATTGTATAATGATATAAATTTAATTCCGGTGAATAGAACTGGTATGAAGGAAAAATAAACTTTTTGGGACGCGTCCCTTTATTTTTATTCATTACTGAAATAACATAAAGTAAGAATATTGTAGTTAAACAAAAAGAAAGGAAAAACATCGGCAACGAAACAAAATTAAATAATTTGCCGAAAGACAACATAAAAATTGTGTTGATAGGAACGCTTATTAATGCCAATAAATATGACCTGACCGAAGGGATGATAAAAAAACATCCGACAGCAATTGCTGTTAATATGTAATTACACCAGAACATATTCATATTTGCCGGATTAAATTGAATCCCGAATAAATAATTACACAAAAAAGCAAACGCTATTCCAAGTAAAGATAATGTAAATGCAATTCTTGAATGTAGCAATAGACCTATTGAAATTAATAGCCCGATTAATATGTTATCCTGAAAAAATATCGTACTCAAAGCCCTTAAGTAAATTGAAATGAAATTTGACCCACTATATTTTTCAAAGTAAAAAATTAAATTTGCAATGGGATTATTGTTAAATGAACTTAATTGGTATAGATGGAATCGTTGATTTATTAACGGCTCGATATTTAAAAAACTGCCTATTGACAACAGGATTAACCAGGAGACTATACAAAATGGAATTGATAAAAATGGCAGACCATGTTTTTCAAGAAATGATTTTAAGGCAATTGAAAAAAGTACGGAAAATAAAGTCAATAATGCTAAAATAGATATAAAAGGTATATTAATGATATAATGAACACCAAATCCAATCCCGACTAATAAAGCATTAAAACTATATAATCCCGTTGCAATTTCTTCCTCATTTAGTCCTATCAATTTTGAGAAAATTATAGCAAATACAACCGCCATCAATCCTGTGAACCCGGCATTGTAATTAAAGAATGTAACAATGAATAATATTATTCCAAAAATAATATTCTGAGAAAATAATACAATGGAGTAGCTGTGTATTATGGATAAAGCTATATTTTTAAAAATAGTTCGCATCAATTTAAAGTACGATTATAGATTTTTTATTGCAAATCTAAAATTATTATTTTTAAAGATCAATTTCAGTTAAATGTTTTGGAATTTTCTCAAGGGAAGACATATATTCCAGTGTCTCATTATGCCTGATTATATGCGTTTTCCCCGCATTATCAATCATTACTACATTTGGTCTCAGGCTGATAAATTGCATCCATTGAGTCTGATTATATGCTCCAACCCTATGAACTACGAGATGGTCACCTTTATTAAGCAAAGGCAGATTGACACTTTCCCTTATAACATCTATGTTCATACACAAAGGACCATACAAAACAATGTCTTCAGTATGCTTTGAAAAATCCTGTGCAGGACTTACTTTATGGTCATACCAAAATGATGTGAAAAGAATATTTACTCCAAAATCTACAATTGTAGCTCTTCTTCCATCAGACAATCTTTTATTTGCTAAAACAGT
>JBEKWK010000038.1:0-12655 GCA_049513175.1 FCB group bacterium | reverse complement strand
ATTATTGCCAACAAAGAACTTGCCTTTCAAAAAGTAGAAAAAGGTAAGCGGGCGGCTGAATTAATTATTGCAGATAAGGAACTTGCCTTTCAAAGTGAGGAGAAAGAAAATCGAGCCGCGGAATTAATTATTGCCAACAAAGAACTTGCCTTTCAAAAAGTAGAAAAAGGTAAGCGGGCGGCTGAATTAATTATTGCAGATAAGGAACTTGCCTTTCAAAGTGAAGAGAAAGAAAACCGGGCGGCTGAATTGGTTATTGCAGATAAAGAACTAGCCTTTCAAAGCGAAGAGAAAGAAAACCGGGCGGCTGAATTAATCATTGCAGATAAAGAACTAGCCTTTCAAAGCGAAGAGAAAGAAAACCGGGCGGCTGAATTAATCATTGCTAACAAAGAACTAGTCTTTCAAAATGCCGAGAAAGAAAAGCGGGCAGCTGAATTAATAATTGCCAACAAGGAACTTGCTTTCCAAAACGAAGAAAAAGAAAAGCGCGCCGCTGAGTTAATTATTGCTAACGAAGAATTAGTCTTTCAAAACGAGGAGAAAGAAAATAGAGCCGCTGAATTAATTGTAGCCAACAAAGAACTTGCATTTCAAAATGGAGAGAAAGAGAAACGTGCGGCGGAATTAATCATTGCTAACGAAGAACTGGTCTTTCAAAACGAAGAGAAAGAAAAACGCGCTGCCGAGCTAATCATTGCCAACAAAGAACTGGTCTTTCAAAACGAAGAAAAAGAGAAACGAGCGGCAGAATTAATCATTGCCAACAAAGAATTAGTCTTTCAAAATGAAGAGAAAGAAAAACGTGCCGCTGAATTAATCATTGCCAACAAAGAATTAGCTTTCCAAAACGAAGAGAAAGAAAAACGTGCCGCTGAATTAATCATTGCAAATAAAGAATTAGCTTTCCAAAATGAAGAGAAAGAAAAACGTGCCGCTGAGTTAATCATTGCAAATAAAGAATTAGTCTTTCAAAACGATGAAAAGGAGAAAAGGGCTGCAGAGTTAATAATTGCCAACAAAGAACTTGTCTTTCAAAACGATGAAAAGGAGAAAAGGGCAGCAGAGTTAATAATTGCCAAAGATAAAGCCGAAGAAAGCGATAAATTAAAAACAGCTTTCCTCCAGAATATGTCCCATGAAATTCGTACGCCTCTGAACGGTATTATAGGTTTTTCAGGGTTGCTGAATGCAGAAAATATAAGCAAGGATGATATAAGAGAATTTACGGCTATAATAAGCCAAAGCGGAAAACGGCTTATCGAGATAGTCAATAATGTTCTGGATATTTCCAAAATTCAGACGGGACAGGTAAATCTTGAGCAAAAACCAATTTTAATTAATTCTATATTTTCGGATTTATTTACCTTTTTCTCTTCTTTTGCTGATACAAAAAATATTAAATTGAATTACCATAATTTGGATGATAAATTCAGAACAATATATTCAGATGAAGCCAAATTGCATCAGATTCTTACTAATTTAATAAATAATGCCATAAAATTTACAAAATCGGGCAGTATAGATTTCGGCTATGAAATCAAAGATAATGTCATACAATTATATGTAAAAGACACAGGTATCGGTATACAAGCGGATATGTATGAAAGGATATTCGACAGGTTTACGCAAGCCGAATCAACACTTTCGAGAAATTATGAGGGAGCAGGTCTGGGGCTGGCTATTTGCAAGGGGCTTGTGGAATTGCTCGGGGGCAAAATCTGGGTAGAATCTGAAATTAACAAAGGTACTACATTTTTCTTTACTCTACCATATACTCCATTTGCTCAACAAACCCATCAGGAAGAAATACTAATTTCAGAAAGTCCGTTAAAAAAGGCTAAAGGGAAAATTCTGATAGCTGAAGACGATTGGGTAAGTTTCCAGTATCTTAACCGACATTTGGTAAATGCTGATATTACAGTAATCCATGCTGAAAACGGAGAGGAAGCAGTGGAATTAGTCAGGAAAACACCGGATATCGCTTTAATTCTGATGGATATAAGAATGCCTGTTATGGATGGAATTGAAGCTACAAAGCAAATAAAGCTGATTAGACCTGATTTGCCTATAATCGCCCAGACTGCCTATGCCTTCAGCGAAGAAAAAAATAAAATTTTATCTATCGGTTGTGATGAATATTTACCAAAGCCGATTGAAAATGACAAACTGAAAGTATTAATAGATAAGTATTTGAAATAAAAATTTATAACCCGGCATATATTTTAAGGTATAAAAGCTACCGGTTGCTCGAAGGGTTAAGTCATTAATAATTTTATAGCTTAATGGAATTTCGATTTCAAATATATTTAAATAGAATATCGGTGCATTATATAAATTTTACAAATGTTAATTAACATTTATTGATAATTGTTTCATTACTTTTATTCAATAAAATGAATTTACAATATAACAATAACCAATCATGAAAACAATAATGATAGATGGTCCTAAGAAAAAATCACTGGTGGAAAATGAAAAACTGGCTACTGAGTTAATAATTGCTAACAAAGAACTTATATTACAAAATAAAGAGAAAGAGAAACGTGCTGCTGAGTTAATCATCGCTAATAGAGAACTTGCCTATCAAAATGAAGAGAAAGAAAAGCGGGCAGACGAATTAGTTGTTGCAAACGATGCCCGGCGGGAGACGAACGAGTATTTAGAAAACCTGCTTGACTATGCAAATGCCCCGATTATTGTCTGGAATGCACAATATGAAATTACGAGGTTCAACAAAGCATTCGAATCCCTTACAGGAAGAACCGAAAATGATGTAATTGGCCAATCCCTGGAAATCCTCTTTCCCCCTATTTCTAAAGATAGTTCGATGGAAATTATCAAGAAAACCCTTGAGGGTGACCGGTTAGATGTCGTCGAAATTGATATTCTTAATATTGATGGCTCTGTCAAGACGCTTCAATGGAATTCAGCAAATATAATGTCTCCGGACGGAAAAACACCTGTTGCGACAATCGCCCAAGGTAATAATATCACTTTTCGTAAGCAAGCTGAGCAAAAATTAATAATTGTCAACAAAGAACTCGCTTTTCAAAATGAAGAAAAAGAAAAACGAGCAGCGGAGTTAATCATTGCTAACAAAGAGCTTGTCTATCAAAATGAAGAGAAAGAAAAACGAGCTGCAGAGTTAATCATTGCTAATAAAGAACTGGTCTATCAAAATGAAGAGAAAGAAAAACGAGCTGCCGAATTAATCATCGCAAACAAGGAACTTGCATTTCAGAACGAAGAGAAAGAAAAGCGTGCGGCTGAATTAATCATTGCAAACAAGGAACTAGTTTTTCAAAACAAAGAAAAAGAAAACCGTGCAGATGAGTTAGCCATTGCTAATAAAGAACTTATCTATCAAAACGAAGAAAAGGAAAATAGGGCAGCAGAATTAATCATCGCTAACAAAGAACTAGTTTTTCAGAGCGAACAAAAAGAAAAGCGTGCAAATGAATTAGTAATAGCAAATAAAGAACTGGTTTATCAAAACGAAGAAAAAGAAAAGAGGGCTTTTGAGCTTGGAATTGCAGACAAAGAACTTGCTTATCAAACGGTAGAGAAAGAAAAACGAGCGGACGAGCTAATCATAGCAGATAAAGAACTTGCCTATCAGACTGTTGAGAAAAAAAAGCGGGCGGCTGAATTAGTTATTGCCGACGAAGAAATTATCATTCAACAAGAAGAAAAAGAAATGCAGATTGCTGCGAATAAAGAACTTGAAGCTTTCAGCTATTCTGTGTCTCACGACTTGCGGGCGCCTCTAAGGCATATTGGTGGATTTGTTGATTTACTTATTAAAAACAATTCCGCACAATTAGATGTAACAGGTTTAAGATATCTGAACATCATTTCGGAATCCTCGCATGAAATGGGGAATCTTATAGATGCATTACTGTCATTTTCAAGGTTAAGCAGGGCAGAACTGCTAAAAGCAAAAATTAATACCAAAAATATGGTTAGCCGCGTTCTAAAAACTTTCAGTGATGATTTTGCCAATAGAGATATTAAAACAAATATATCGGAACTTCCTGATGTAATGGGTGATGAACACTTAATAAACCAGGTTTGGATTAATCTAATTTCCAATGCTTTGAAATATTCCAAAAATAAAGAAAAAGCAGTGATTGAAATTGGGAGTAATATTGAGAATGATAAAATTATATTTTATGTGAAGGATAACGGAGCCGGATTCGATATGAAATATGCAGATAAACTTTTCGGTGTTTTCCAGAGATTACATAAAGCCAAAGATTTTGAAGGGATAGGAATCGGGCTTGCAAATGTAAACAGGATCGTAACGCGGCATGGAGGAAAATGCTGGGCGGAAAGTGAAGTTGACAAGGGCGCCACATTTTTCTTTAGTTTACCAAATAATTAACAAAATTTTAAAGGAGTAAAATTATGAATGCTGAAGTAAAAAAAATCCTTATAGTGGATGATAGTCCAAAGGACATTGAGCTTACAATCGCAGCACTTGCTGAAAAAAATCTTGCTAATGAAGTTATTGTCGCCGAAGACGGAGTAGAAGCATTAGATTATCTGTATAGACGCGATAAATTTGCCGGTCATGAACCCGGCAATCCCGCTATTATTTTATTAGATATAAAAATGCCCAGGATGAATGGAATAGAAGTGCTTAAAAATATTCGCTCAGACCCTAAATTAATGTTAATTCCGGTAATCATGGTAACCTCATCCCGTGAAGAAAGAGACCTGGTAGAAAGTTACAAACTTGGTGCAAATTCTTATGTTGTTAAACCTGTTGATATTGCTCAATTTATTGATGCTATTAAAACTTTAGGTCAATATTGGGTTGTTATCAATCAATTACCGTCTTTGCATATTAATTAGTTATAAAGTTAAAAGTTATAAAGTTTATAAAGTGGGAAACGCATCCATGAATAAAAAAATAAAAATACTTCACCTTGAAGATTCTACTAACGATTCCGAATTAATTCATTCTTTGATTGAAAGCGGAGAAATCGAACATGTTTATTTTATCGCAGAC
Organism: FCB group bacterium; assembly: GCA_049513175.1. GTDB lineage: Bacteria > Bacteroidota > Ignavibacteria > Kapaibacteriales > UBA2268 > JBEKWK01. The sequence continues at coordinate 7,638 of JBEKWK010000038.1, read as the reverse complement.
AATGAAAGTGATTATTTGAGAATTTTGGAAACTGAAAATATAGACATAATATTGTCTGATTACAGCCTGCCTGATTATAATGGCAACGAAGCATTAAAAGTTGCAAGAGAAAAGTATCCTGTCATACCTTTCATATTCGTTTCAGGAGCCATTGGAGAAGATAGAGCTATTAACGCTATGTTGAACGGAGCAACGGATTATGTATTAAAAAACAAACTTGAGAGGCTGGTTCCTGCAATTAAAAGAGCATTGCACGAACGCGAGATAGAGATTAAGCGTAAGCAGGCAGAACAGGAATTAATCAAAGCTAATAAAGAACTCATCTTTCAAAATAACGAAAAAGAAAAACGTGCGGCAGAATTAATCTTAGCTAATAAAGAACTTGTATATCAAAATGAAGAGAAAGAAAAACGTGCCGCCGAGTTAATAATTGCCAAAGAGAATGCTGAAGAACTGAACAGGCTCAAATCGAGTTTCCTTGCTAATATGAGCCATGAAATACGTACTCCTATGGTGGGCATCCTTGGTTTTTCAAAGTATTTACTGACTATTGATGATTTAGAAGAAGTCAGGGAAGTATCCGCACTTTTGAATATAAGCGGAAAAAGGCTTATGGAAACGCTTAATCTTATACTGGATGTATCACGCATCGAATCCGGAGAGACTAAATTATACCTGGAAGAAGTTAATTTGAAGGAAGAAATTTTACAAACGATTTCTACCTACAAAGCTGTTGCTATTCAAAAGGGATTGGAACTTAATTTCCAATTGAAACATGAAATTAACAATATAATTTCTGATAGAAGAGTGCTGCAAAGTATCCTGAATAATCTTATTAATAATGCGATAAAATTTACTTTAAAAGGTGAAGTTAAGGTCGTTTTAAGTAGAGAATTGATTAACAATGAGGAATGGACAATTATAGATGTGACAGACACAGGTCTTGGCATTCCTGATGATTATATTGATAAAATCTTTGTAGAATTTCGACAAGTTAGTGAAGGTCTCGGAAGAAGTTTTGAGGGTACCGGCTTGGGTTTAACTTTGAGTAAAAAATTCGTTACTCTCCTTGGGGGTACAATTAGCGTTAAAAGCAAATTTAATGAAGGCTCTACCTTTACTGTAAAAATACCTGCGAATACAAAAGAAGTTATTGCTCCAAAGATAATAGTTAAAGAAGTGAACCATTATTCCGTGCAGCCTGAACCGGTAAAACAAAATAATGAACTTGCTAATATATTATTAGTCGAAGATGATAAAATAAGTATAGCTTATGTTAAAAAAATAATAGGGAATTCATATAATATAGATTTAGCTGTAAATGGATTGGATGCGATTGAAAAAACAAAAATGTATCAATATGATATTATATTAATGGATATAAATCTCGGTACTGGGATGTCCGGTCTCGAAGCCGTAAAAGTAATAAGAAAATTACCTGATTACATAGATGTTCCTATAGTTGCTCTTACCGCATTTACCATGGCAGGAGACAGCGATGAATTTATTGCAGGCGGTTGTACTCACTATTTATCGAAGCCTTTTGAGAAAGAGGAATTAGTTAATATGCTGAATGAGATATTATCTAAAAAATTTATTCTTTTTGGGGAATAAATATTAATGGATATAAGCCACCATTGTTGCTTTAAGGGTATAATCAAATTTAAGATAATAATTCAAACGAAATATGTTGTCAAAATTTTTTTCAAAAATCTGTGAATTATATAACTTTTTCCCAAACTTATGTAACTTTTTTGGCTCTGCCTTCGCTTAAATTTGTACTGTAATTGCTTTGAATCAATTTAGGAGAAAAAAATGGAAAAATCACAAGAAACAAGAATAATAGCCAAATTCATCACAAATGAAAAAAGGAAAAGAACCAGGCAAAGGGAAGTATTAAAGACCAAATACAAAAATTACAATGAAGAGCTTGGTAAATTATTGTCGAATTTTTTCTTGAACACCAAAATCAGTATTAACTAATGTTAGCAATTAGAAAGTGAGGAACTAGTAAAATGTTTAAAATTAAAAATATATTATTACCGACAGATTTTTCAGAAGGATTTATTCATACTTTGAATTATGCTGTCGAAATCGCAAGAGCGATGGAATCCGAACTACATATCATCCATGTTATTGAGCCGTTTGTTTTTCAATCCGACGTAGTTATGACGAAATACGGCTTTGACGAGCTTCAGAATGAATTAGAAATCTACGCAAAAAAGGACATTGAAAAAATCGTAAAGACGCTTAAAGAAAAAGAAGTAAAATTCTCTACTAAAGTATTACGCGGAAAAGCATACGAAGAAATTCTTGATTATGCTAAGAAAAATCATATTGATATGATTTGTATAGCGATTCATGGGAGCAGTAATTTAGAGAATTTGCTCTTTGGCAGCACCACGGAAAAAGTGCTAAGGAAAGCAAATTGTCCTGTTTTAACAGTAAGAATTAAAGATAGTGAGTAATTACAAGATATTAATTTTTAATGTTAAGGAGTATATAACAATTATTAATTATTTATTCAATTTATATGAGAGTAAAATGAAAACCCTAAAGATGGTTTTATTGATAATGATAGCATCATTATTTTCAAGTGTCCTGTTAGCACAAGTTTCAGTAGGTATTAATATAGGTACCCCAAGGTATTACTATCTCCCGGATATTGAAGCATATTGGGATATACCTTCATCAATGTACATTTATATGTACGGAGGCAGATGGATACATGGAAGAACTCTTCCGGCATCCTTCGGACATTATGATTTTGAACACGGTCGCAGGGTGGAAATCAGAGATTATCGTGGTAGCCGTCCTTATAGTTACTTTAATCAGCATAGAACGAATTTTCCAAAAGGCTACCATGGCAGTCAAAACTATTGGTCGCCTAAAGGTCAAAAAACAAATAGGAATAATGGTAATGACAAACATGTTGGCAATGCCAAAGGTAGAGGTAATAGCTTTGGTAAAGTAGTTAGTCATGGCGGCGGCAATGGTCATGGTAATGGCGGAGGCGGTGGTCATGGTAATGGCGGAGGCGGAGGTCATGGCAATGGCGGTGGCGGTGGCAATGGTCACGGCGGTGGCGGTGGCAATGGTCACGGCGGTGGCGGTGGTCATGGTGGTGGTAGAGGGAAATAGTTAAAAGTTAAAAGTATAAAGTTACTAAGATTAATAAAATTAAAAAAGCCTGAAAAGTTTTGAAATAGTTTTCAGCAAGAAATTAAAAATTAAGAATTAATAATTAAAAATTGTTGTTAAATTTTACCAACTTTTAACTTTATACTTAATGAACTTTATAAACTTTACAAACTTTATGAACTTTACAAACTTTATGAACTTTACAAACTTTATGAACTTTATAAACTTTATGAACTTTATAAACTTTATAAACTTTCAACTTATATTAATAATTAATGTTGTATAATTAAAGGAGTTAATTTTTATGTCTCTATTAACAGTTATTATAGTACTGATTGTTGTGGGTTTCCTTCTTTGGCTGATTAACAACTATTTTCCAATGGATAGAAAAATAAAATCAATATTAAATATCATTGTAGTTATTGCAGTCGTTATTTGGTTACTCCAGGTATTCGGTATATTGGGCAGTATCAGTCATTTGCATATTAAATAGATAATTATAATTGCTATTACTCTAAGTAATAGAGTTGTAGCCCATTTTAAAATGACATTGGGTCTGATACGGGCTATTTGATGTATAAATGTGATAATCATGTAACTTATTTCCAATGTTATTTCATATTTATTTAGGCATATGTTTAAATACTTACATAAAAATTAATTTTAACAAATAAATACAAAGTCAGAACTATGAAAAACTATTGGCTTAAATTCATTATCCTTGCATTTATTGGTATCTGCTTAGTCAGACCGATATATTCACAAACTCAGGCAAGTGATTCTTCATTTCATCCGTTTCATGTTAATTACTGGGTTACCGGTGGTATAATTACAGTAAGTGCAGTAGGGCTCTATCTTGAGTCAGGAAACACAATAACAAAGCCTGCAATAACTAATGCTGAAATAATCAATCTGAACAGAGATGTTATCAACTCATTTGATAAGTGGGCTTTAAAGCAAGACCCATCGAAAAGTGGCTTCTACTCAAATTTATCGGAAAATTTACTTACCGTTATAACCCTTTCCCCGGCTTTAATGCTGTTTGATAAAACTATCAGGCAGGATTGGTTGGATGTTCTGTTGATGTATTTAGAAACTATGGCAATCTCAAATGATGTATACGTATTTAGTTTTCTTGGACCTAATTATCAAAATAAATTCAGGCCTAAAGTTTACTATGATGCAATACCAATGGACCAGAGAACAGTCGGCGGCAACCGTAATTCATTTTACAGCGGGCATACGGCATCTGCCTCTGCGGCATCATTCTTTATAGCTAAAGTATTCACCGATTACCATCCCGAACTGGGAGCATATAAATATCTTGTATATACGGCAGCCGCAATCCCTCCTCTTATTTTGGGATATTGCAGAATCAGGTCGCTCCATCATTTCCCGTCCGATATTTTGGTTGGATTTGGAGTTGGGGCGTTGTGCGGCATCGTTGTTCCGGAATTTCATCGTTTGCAAGACAAGAACATTTCATTAGGATTATTTGCTTCTCCGGAAGCAACAGGGATAACTTTAAAATGGCAGCCAAATATTTTAAAATAGAAAAATCTGTGAATTATGTAACTTTTTTCCAAACTTATGTAACGTTTGACACTTGGTTTAGCATTACATTTGTTTAGAAAATTATTAAATGATGATTTAAATTATAAAAAATTAGGAATGAAAATGAAAAATGTATTTACACTCGCTTTACTACTTGTTGCAGCAAGTATTCTATTATTTTCCTGCAGCCAGATATCAAATACATCTCTTATGAAATCGCACAGCCCCGGAGCCTTTTATAATGAAACAGGTACCGGTAATCAATCTGAAAATATGAAAGTGGAGAATAGCACTTTCAATGAAAAGGGCTATAGTGGCGTTCAAACAGACAGGGAAGTTATAACAGAACCTATAATTGAAAATAAGGGGATGTATGCTGAACAGCCCCTGTTGCCGGTTAGTATTTCCAATACCGATGAAGAGCAGAATAAATCTGTTGTTTCTAATAATAAGTTAGATGTTAAGGGTGTTAATAGTAACACAAAAGAGATAATCAGTGAATACCGGGACAAACCTAACATAGTTCAACCGGCAAATTATTACAACCGTTCTGGTCATTCCAACAATGGAGTACCCTTTTGGTTAATTGTTGTTTGTGCAATTGTTATCCCGCCTTTGGGAGTCGCATTAGCTTTTGGCATTACAGATAAGTTCTGGATATGCCTATTGCTGACCCTCTGTTTCTGGTTGCCCGGAATGATTTATGCACTAATACAGATTTTATAATAAGTAGAGGGCTAAAATCTGTGAATTATGTAAGTTTTTTCAAAAGTTATGTAACATTTGTCAAAAGGTTTAGCATTACCTTTGTGCTGTGATTATTTAAAACATATTTTGCGGGTATCAAAATGACAATAAATATACCCAGCCCGATAATTGCCTCTTCCACCAGCAATGAGAACCGGCATGAGAAAAAAAGCAAGCTATAAAATAGCATATTCACTTAACAGATTCAAATATCTGTCGAAAACGGAAAAACTGAACTTTCATAATGAGAGCAGTTAAATTTAAGTTTATTTTAAAGGTAATTTTATGAAAATTTTTACAGCGCACACAGCAGGTATGTACTACAGATACACTCGTTTTCTTGGAGCGATGCTTATTGTAGCTTTAATAGCGACTTCCTATGCTTTGGCAATACCCACTTTGAACCTTTTATCTACATCTAATTTTGTTGTTCTTGCAGGTTCGACAGTAACAGGGACACCGTCTATTCATATTACAGGCGATGTCGGCTTGAGTCCTGCCGCCGGCAGTTATATAGCAGGATTCGACGGAACAAATGTAACCGGTATATTATATGTAGTTGATGCATCCGGTCCTGCAGGTTCTGTGGTGAATGCCACCCTCCTGCAAACGGCTAAAAGTGATTTAACTACAGCATATAACGATGCTGCAGGAAGAACTCCGGTACCGACCGGACCTTTTCTTAATCCTAATGGTGGAAATATCGGCGGACAGAATCTTGTACCGGGTCTCTATAAATTCACTTCTGAATGTCAGATAACCGGAACTGACCTTACTCTTACAGGTAGTGCAAGTGATGTCTGGATATTCCAGATAGCTTCCCTTCTCAATTTGGGCAGCGGTATCCATATAATTCTCGCAGGCGGTGCCCAGGCAACCAATATATTTTGGCAGGTAGGTACTTCAGCTACTCTTGGAACATATTCAGTCTTCAAAGGGACAATCCTGGCAGACCAATCAATCTCGCTGGATGTCGGTGCAACAATGGATGGCAGGGCATTGGCATTTTCAGGTGCGGTTACGATGCACGATGCTGTTACCGGTACCAGAGCAGATCTGACAACCGCCCCTATCTTTTCAGTTGATTCGGCACAGGTGAGGTTTGGAAATGTCAGCAACGGTTTCAGCAAGAAAGACACTGTTACGGTATCCAATACCGGAACAGCGAATCTTATTATTAGCAGTATAACAAGTTCAAATACATTATTTACCGTAACTCCAACGTCAGGCACAATTACGCCCGGTTCAACACAGAAATTCTATGTTACTTTTTCGCCACTCACTGACAGCATGAAGAATGGTTATATCTATTTTCATCATAATGCGGCGAATGCGAAAGATTCAATTGCCGTAAGCGGTACAGGTGCCTCTCCTAAGTTCTCGGTAAGTCCTTTGAATCTGGATTTCGGAAACGTAACCATCGGTATCACGAAAATGGATACCGTGACCGTAACAAATACAGGGACTGCAAATCTGATTATTTATGGTGCCACCTCGAGCAATCTCTATTTTACCGTAACTCCGATTATTGCCATGATTACGCCTAATTCAACGCAGAAATTCTTTGTTACTTTCGCTCCACTTAAAAACGGACAGCAGAATGGCTATATTATGTTTAATGATAATGCCGGTAATGGAAATGACCAAATCGGGGTCAGCGGTTCTGGTGTTTCTCCTAAGTTCTCGATAAGCCCTTTGAGTATTGATTTTGGAAACGTGAACAATGCAAATACGAAAATGGACAGCGTTACCGTAACAAATACAGGAACCGGAGACCTGATAATTTCGAGCTTTACATCAAGTAATGCTCATTTTACCATATTAACTAATCCCAGTACTATCATCACTGCCGGTTCATCACAAAAATTCTATATCACGTTCACGCCGCTTACATCCGGAATGCAGAATGGATTTATCCGCTTTACTTTTAATGCGACGAACGCGAAAGACTCAATCTATGTTACAGGTACAGGTGTAGGCAATACTGTCGCTCCTATATTCTCGGCAAATCCTTTGAGTCTGAATTTCGGTAATGTGAACGATGGTACTATGAAAACGGACAGTGTGATAATAACAAACACAGGGACAGCCGATCTTATCATTTTAGGCTTTACATCAAACAATGTTTATTATAATCCTGCTATAAATATAAATCCACACAATGCCATAATTACGCCCGGAACGTCACAGAAATAC
>JBEKWK010000037.1:0-12847 GCA_049513175.1 FCB group bacterium | reverse complement strand
GGTTTATTTTTTGTATATCCCTCAATTATTAATTATTTTATTTATACAAGTACCCTTATAAAATAAGGTAAAAATTTCTGAGATAATTTCGACTCATCGCTAAAATTAACACTTTCATATGAAAGTTGATATTTATTTATTCCACCATTTATTTGAAGTACAGCATAAAAATTTTCGGCTGTTTTTTTTGCGGCAGCATTATTTTTCTGATACTGAATAACAATCTTTTTTCCATCTTTAGCATAAACAGAAATTTGGGATTTAAATTTATTAAAGGAATAATTAGCTCCGATATGTTCCGGGTCAATAATCAAAAAATCATAATAATCATACTGCTTTTGATTAAGTTTAATCAGGTTTTGTTCTTTCACTTCAGTATGAGCTACGTTAAGTAATAGCCTGCTTTTTGTAGGAGCAGACAGAGAATCTATTGCATTCATCTCAAAAACAATTGAATCTGATTTCGATATATAATCGCTAAAAGGTTTAAGGTCTAAAGAAAATTGTGCCGGCAATTCTATGCCTGTACGGATTTTATCCTTATTTGCAGAAGATAAAAATAATTCAAAACTCCAGTTCTTCAACATTCTTCTTGGGCGTGCATCTAAGTAAATATCGAGAGCAGGCGGCATTAATTTAATATTTTCCTGAGTTAATTCAATTGGCTCCAAAATATTTTCATTATCTGAATCAAATGTTATGTAAGGTTTATCATATGGAGACCCGGTATAATTCTTCCATATAAATCTATCAGCAGGTAATCCTAAAATATTAAAAAAGTATTTCTCTATATTATCAACAACATTTTTTGTAACAGTAGAATTTGTCATAATAATAAGTTTTGCATCCGGGAATTTTTTTAATTTAATGCCTATCAAATAGAGAGAATATTTATATAAAGAATCAATAGAAACAGGTACAGTATTATAATCAAATTTTCTGACATTTAATGCCAACTCATTCAGCAAAGCAAAATCATTGTCCGAGAAAATATAAGGAATGATTTGAGCTTGATGATATGTTTTTTCATTTCTGACATTTATTTCCGTAACCTGTGCAGCAATGCTTAATTCGATATCAGAATGTTGTATAACACTCTCAATTTTTTCCGGTCTTGAAATATATAAATCCAGCTTGCCTTTTCCTCCGGGACGATTAGAGGCGAATATCGCCTCCCGTGTTGGTAAAATTGTTAAATCGGATTCATCATATTTTGTATTGAAATCTGTCAGAGGGTTTGGTCTCTGCCAATTTCCGTTTGCGAAAACCGACATGAATAAATCATAGCCTCCCGGACCTTCCTGACCGTCTGAAGCAAAGAACAAAGTGTCTTTAGATAAGAGGAATGGAGTGATTTCATTGCCCGGTGTATTTAATTCCTTCAGTTTTACAAACGCACCAAAAGTTCCGTTATCCTGCTTATATGCTATCCATAAATCAGTGTTCCCATCTCTTGAATTTATATTAGACGAAAAAACCATAACACTTCCGTCAGGGGAAACTGTTGCTTGTGCGGCAAAAGCATCGAATGATAAATTATCCGCGGGGTAGGCTTTCATCCACTGTTTTCGCTTGCTCACAGTCTGAAAAATATTCAGATATGAACGTTTTTCAGTTAACCTGTACGAAGAAATATAAGCATAATCTTTAGATTCAAATGTTATGTATGATTGATTATTTCTTGGTTGATTTAATTCACCGTATAATAAAACAGGTGCATTAAAATTTGAATTTAGGTATTCAGAAGTGTAAAATTTCGAGTATCCCGTTATGCTCGAATTAAAATATAAAATATTTTCATATTTATTCCACGATGGTGCAAAATCATCTTCATTTGAATTTAATATTGACAGGTTTTGTGGTTCGCTCCATTTGTAATTGTCAGGCAATTGACTGAAGCAAAGACCAAAGCATATTGTAAACAATATCATTGATATATAGACTGTATTCTGATAACGATTTAAAATTATCATATAAACATTATTTGATTTTTTTCATACTTGACTGTTTATTTATTGCCTTATCATCGAGGTATTCCGGTTTCCAAAAAGATTCGAGTAAATCATATTGGGAAAGGAACTGGTCAATTAATTCATTCCTTTGTTTCAACAATTCATTTTCTACAACCATACATTCGTCTTTATTTGAATAATTTTGCTGTTCCATAAAAAAATGCAAATTTATCAATATTACCCTGTTATCCTGTATATTACCCAAAATAGTCTGAAAAGTTTTCATTCCCTTTAGATTCACTTTTTTTGGGGCAAGCGGCTGTAAGATTTCCATCATGTATCTGAATTTTTTGAAAGCAAGCCTTACCTTATGAATCGTCTCTAAGCCCTGAGTGTCGGCAACTTTGTACAGATACATCATATATTGAAAAGCATTGTGTGCCTTTGAGAATAATAAATTCATGCTTATATTATGTTTCTGAAAATTTTGTTTAATATGTAATTTAATGAAGAAGATTAACCCTTCCAGTTCGTCTCGTTCAAAATCCTTCAGACTTTCCATGATATTATTTTTCATAATACCTTCATTATTTACTAAGTATGAATGATAATCCGAGATGCATGGATATGAATTTAATAATTCACTGACTTTAATCAACTGCACCTGGGTATCTCTAAGAGGATTGAAAATCTTTATTTGTTTACGGAATATCATTCTGGCATCTTCCAGGTACTTATTCTGAAATAGCTCTCTGAGCAGGTCTATTAATGCAATATATCGCCTGATTATTACACGAATATCATGCACGGATTCTTCCGTAAAATTTTCAATTGATTGTTTTAAATTATTATCATATTGTTTCCACAGCCTATCTATAGAATCAATTATGAAATTTTTTAATTCCCGTTTTTCTGCAAGCTCAGACATTTTGAAATAAGCTAAAAATATATTACTAAAATAAAATTCTAAATATAATAAAATCTTTTAAATATTCAATTTCCGAATATATAATTCAACACTAAATCAGTTCCTCACAATAAAATAATTTTATGATTGATACTTCATAAGCTATTGTATATTATGAAAATTCAGCTCAATATTTTCTACTTTATTTAATTTGTTTATGAAAGGCAAAGAATGTCAAAGAAAATTGACGTATTAATACCCATTGTTAAGGATGAAAAGAAAATAGATACTGTTCCCAAAAAATTGTCAATTCTTCCGTTAAGAGATATTATAATTTATCCGTATATGATATTTCCGGTGCTAATAGGAAGAAATTCTTCATTGAAAGCAGTTTCAGAAGCTGTCGAGAGAGATAAATATATATTCGTTACCGCCCAGGTAAATGCTACAGTTGATGAACCGGGATTTAATGATATTTATAAATATGGCACTATAGCCAAAATTATCCAGGTCTTAAGGCTCCCTAATAATTTATTAAAAGTTCTTGTTGAAGGAATATTTCAGGCACAAATTATTAAACCGGGAAATAAAAAAGATTATCTCGAAGCAGAAATTGAACAGGTAACTATTCCTCAAAATGATATAAGTATGGAATTGCAGGCTATGATGCGTCTTGTGTCCGACCAGTTTGCAAATTACATTAAAGAGAATACAAGCCTGCCTGCCGATTTGGTCGCCGCATATGATAATATCGAAGACCCTGTAAGGAGGCTGTTTTTCGCATCGGCTAATATCCAGCAGAAAATTGAAACCAAGCAAAGAATTTTAGAAAAAACAAATCTCAAAGACCAGTACTTTGAATTGTCTTCCATATTATCTTCCGAGCTTGAGATGCTTCATCTCGAAGATGAAATTGATTCCAAAGTTCAGGAAACAATACAAAAAACACAAAAAAAATATTATATACAGGAACAAATCAGGGCTTTGCAAAAGGAGTTGGGAGAGGAAGAAGAATACATGCCTGAACTCAAGCTGATTAAAGATGCTATTGAAAATGCAGGTATGCCCGAAACAATAAAAAGCAAAGCAATGGAAGAATTTGATAGATTGACCAAGACTCAGCCTATGTCTCCGGAATATTCTGTTAATCGAACATATCTTGAACTTCTTACTACCGTCCCGTGGAAAGAGAAAACACAAGACGACCTCGACATCGAGCATGTGCATAAAATTTTGGAAGAAGACCATTACGATTTGGAAAAACCAAAAGAGAGAATTCTTGAATTTATTGCAATACTTAATCTAGCGGGTGTATTGAGACGACAGATACTATGCTTTGTAGGACCTCCTGGAGTGGGGAAAACATCTCTGGCACGTTCGATTGCAAGAGCATTAGGGAGGAAATTTGTCAGATTTTCTCTGGGTGGTGTGCGTGATGAAGCTGAAATCAGGGGACACAGGCGGACTTATATAGGAGCTATGCCGGGGAAAATTATTCAATCAATGAAGAAAGCCGGAACAATTAATCCGGTTATTTTGCTTGATGAAGTTGATAAAATGTCAATGGATTTTCGAGGCGACCCGTCATCGGCTCTGCTTGAGGTGCTTGACCCTGAGCAAAATGTCGCATTCAATGACCACTATCTTGAAGTTGATTATGATTTATCGAGTGTGCTTTTTATTACCACTGCAAATGTGAGGTATGATATACCGATTACATTGCAGGACAGAATGGAAATAATTGAATTGAACAGCTATCTTGAGTTCGATAAATTGGAAATAGCAAAAAGACATATCATACCGAGATTGATGGAAGAGTACGGATTGAACAAATATAATATTTCTTTCACTGATGGTGCATTGATGAGAATAATCCGCGAATACACACGCGAAGCCGGTGTGCGTCATCTCGAGAGGGAAATCGCTTCTGTTTTAAGGAAACTTGCAAAAGAGTTGGTACATGATTTTGATAAGAAAAGACATGCAGGAAAGAACGGCGCCCCTGAAGATATGCGTATTGCTTTGAAGGATATGCCTTCTTTCAACCGCTCTATGAAAAACCGTATATTTGAAATAGGGAACGCAAAAGTTGAAGAATATCTGAAAGCTCCTAAATTCAAAGATAAAAAAGATGAATTGGATGATAAGGTTGGAGTAGCCACCGGACTTGCATGGACAAGTGTCGGCGGGGAATTGCTTCCTATTGAAGTTACAATTATGCCTGGTGCAGAAAGGCTTACTCTGACGGGTAAATTGGGCGATGTTATGAAGGAATCGGCAAAAGCGGCTCTTTCTTATGTGCGTTCTAATTTTCAAAAGCTTGGTCTCAACGAAAATTTCTATAGGAGAAAAGAAATCCATATTCATGTTCCGGAAGGTGCTATTCCAAAAGATGGTCCTTCAGCCGGAATGGCTACCGCAATGGCTCTCATCTCTGCAGCATCAGGAAATCCTATTCGCGGCGATGTAGCTATGACAGGGGAAATTACATTAAGGGGAAATATCCTTCCAATTGGAGGTTTGAATGAAAAACTGCTTGCTGCAAAAAGAATAGGTATTAAAACTGTCGTAGTTCCAAAAGACAATGAACGTGATATCGAGGATATTAATGATATAATCAAAAAAGATTTGCATATAGTATCGGTTGCCCATGCAAGCGAGGCATTGGTTCATGTTTTCCGAAAAGAGAAAAATATTCCGAAGGCAAAGAAAAAGAAAATTCAATCATAATGATAGAAATCCATATTGATTTTGAATGCTATAATTGTTATAAATTGTAGGAGGATTAATATTTTTAATACCGAATAACTTTTCTCACCGAATCGTTTTATTATTTCATTAGTAACTATTAAGCAAATGAGCGGGCTGAGAAACAGCCACAATCTTGCTGTTTCACCTTTTGTCTTTCCGAATATTCCGAGCAGAACAAAAATAATTACTAATGAAATTGATAATAAAGCTATGGAGTTCGGTTTATATTTTGATACTTCATTTTTTTCAGGAATAATTTTCCTGAAATAATTCTTTATCTGATTATATGAATATAAACATGCCTCTCTTATTGTTTTAATTGTAGAAAGCAAATATATTAATGCGGCAGTTATACCTAAACAAATTCCATATTCAAAATAATTTAAAAACGCAAAGTATACAACTCTTTTAGGCTGTGGTGTCCATACTTTCCATTGTTCATGAAACAATAATGCATTATTATATCTTGTGATAAAATTATAATTAAATAATAAATAAAATAAAATCATTATTAAAATAAATCCACCTAATAAAGCAAGGATGTGTTTTGATAACGTAATGTAGGATTTTTTTTGCGAATCTTTTTTTTGATGAAATATGAACAGAACAAAGAACACGAGTGGTATTACAGGTAAAAGCGAGAAGCTGATGAATAATGAAAAATATATTAATACTCCTGTCAGAAAAGATAAGATATAATTGTTGTTATTTACAGCATAAGCAGAGCAGGCTATACATATCATAAATAGTAGAGGGTATAATGCCTGGTCAAGATGCATTACAATAAGTACAACATTTGGCAAGAACAAATAGATTATGCAAGGATAAAAAGATTCCCTTTTTCCCAAAAATCTCCTCGAAAAAAAATATAATGGAATTAAAACCAAGTAAGTAAGAAATGGGAATAAATAACTTGAAAAAGTTGTCAAATTTTGAAATCTCTGCTGTTCATCAGCATTAGGAATGAAAATATTTGAAATTCTTTCAATAACCATATATGTTAGCAAAGTGCCGGGAGGCTTTGATTTTGGAAATTTTCCGAGCTTATTTTCTTGAATCAATTGCTCGTAATTATACAAAACATTTATAAGACTTTTTTGTTCGACTGCTACTCTTGCAAATTCCGAATGACCTGTAATTATCATTTTTTCGCGTATGGCATCAATTCCCCGGTTTTCAATAAAACCAAAAACTAATTGAATGCAAAAACCTAAAAGTATTAATGATAATAGGTTTGTTTTTATTCTGTGTGGATTTTTGTAGACAAAAGATATTATGAAAAAAATTAAAAACAAAAGTGGCAGTAGCAGCCAAATGCCGTTGCAAAACTTGTATGTAAATTCCCAGAACCAATAATGTATATGTTGGAGCAAAGGAATTCTAAAGAATAAAATGCACCAAAAGATAATAGTGAATAAAAATATTAACGCTATTAGAATTTTTTTTCGCATTTAAAGATAATATTTTCAAAAAAACAAAATTACGAAGGTATTATCTAATAAGCGTCATTTTCTCTGTTTTCAATTGGTCTCCGATTTTAACCGAATAAAAATAAATACCGGAAGGAGCGGCTGCTCCGGTAGAATTTCTGCCATCCCATCGCACCTGGTAGTTACCTGCATTCAGCCTGTTTTCAAAAACATGTGCAACTAAATTTCCGTTTTCATCATAAATTTTTACTTCTGTATTAGCTCCGTCAAGGCTAGATGGGAGCCTGAAAGCAATGATTGTTGTTGAAGAAAAAGGATTTGGAAAATTATATATTTCTATTTCATTGGTTGCAACTGCAATATCCTTTACTTTTGATTGTTCATAAGTATAAAGTGAAATTTTATCTTTTAATTCACCCCCACTGCTATCGGCAATATAAAGATTTTCAAGTGCAGGTTTAGGGAATCCTTTAGTTGTAAACATATCTCGCCATTCTTCATCTGTCAGTCTCTCGAAATTAAGAGTTGTTACTTCATAATAGCTCATAACAGGACCAACATAAGAACGTAGTTTCCCATTAGGCGAGGGAGTTGTAATCACGGCAAGATTTACGGGACCTGTACCTATATGAAGAACATTTCCTACAACTGTGCCATTAGAATCAGTTGAAGATGTATGTATATCTGCAATTGTTTTTTCGTCGTTTAGAAATCCAGGGTCTAACCCTTTATTGGTATAATAATCAAGAGTTACATTATAACGATAAAAAAGGTTTATTAACCATCCATCTAATATGGAATTACAATCATATTGACTATTTGATAAGGCTGTTTTTAAAAAATTTGTATCATTTGTATCGAGTTCTTCATTATTTAATTCTTTTTCAGCTATCTTACTTAAATTTTGACAAACATTTATCCAATTATCAATAATATTAATATTATCAATATAATTCATTTCAATACCAGTTTTACCCTTTAGAACAATTTGTAAATTTTGAAAAATTTCAGTTAGAGAATTATAAAATAATGGATTGGGTTCTATATAACTATAAGGATATGAGCAAGCAGGGTAATCTGTATAAGGTTGTTTGGCATATAAAATAAAATCATGTCTTAATTCAGCCCAGCTTGCAAGTTGTGTATTCATCGTCTTTTGCTGCCAGGATGCTGTCTGCATAAACAACGGCAGTTTAGTTCTGTTTATTGGAGGATTTAGAGTCCTGATAGAACTCAGCCATCCTGTATAAAGAGAGCTTTACCAGAAAGTATCATCATAGCTGTTGATTAAATATCTCAATCCTGCAAGATTAGCAGAATAATTATATCTTAATAATTCAGAATCTAAAAGTTGTATTGCCGCATCATTACCCAGTGAAAATAACACATCGAGAGTTGATGGCATCATACGCTTGACTTTATTTCCTTTGAACATGATTTTATCATAAACTACATTATCAGTAATAAAGCCATCTATAATAGGTCTTTGCCCTAATAGTTGGAATATTGCAGGAGTCGAAACCTGCTCAGGATTGTAAGGGTCTGACATTAAAATCTGTGAATTATATAATTGTTTTGCAGAATTAAGCATTACCAGTTGGTTTCTGAATTTTAAATATAGGGAATTATTAGTAAGCTGATATGCATGGCTTATATGCATTACCTTCATTATCGAGTCCATGTCAGGAACAGTAATATTATCCTGGCGCCCCATAAATGCTGTGTATATGCTGTCGAGAGATTTATATTGCTTTAAATAATTTTTCGCAAATGCTTCAGTGATTAATGCGGATAAAATTGTTTGTCTTTGTACATCTTCATATCTCTGAACATAAGCCGGGTCTTGCTGTTGTGGTGCAGTTATATATAAATCAGTTCTTCCAACCCACATCATAAATTTAAAGTATTTTCCTAAATTTTCATCTTCAGTATAATGCCCCCTGACTTTGAATTGGCTGAAATCTATTCTTCTTTTTATCCCGGAAAATAAAGGATAATCAACAAATGATAGATTTTCAATAAATCCCATAAGTTGATTTACAGGTTTTTCATTTTCAGCATAATAGGGTTTATATGTACTATCAAATTGTTTCAAGGCTACTGTGAAATATATATCATAATCGTGTAAAGCAGTTTTATATTGATTTGAAGAATCGAGCTTTGCAAGTGAATTAATATCCTGATGAATTATTTTAAATAATTTTAATATATCTATTAAATTAAGACCAGTATAACAGGTAGAATCAGAATAAACATATTCTCCAACCATAAAATATTCGATTTCTTTCAGTATCCTATCAAAAGAAAAATGCAAAGCTTGCAATAATAAATCAGAAGATATATATAATGGCAAATCTTTTTTGTAAATATCGTAGCATGCCTGCTGAAAATTTACAAAACGCATCCTATCGGTTACCATGAAGCCATAGTCATTTATTAACTTTTTTTCATAATCTGTTAGATGATAGGCTGTATCTATGCTAAAGCCGTATTCAGATGAGTCAAAATTGGTAGGATTGAGCTTTAGGAACTTTCCAGCAGGAAATTCAGAAAGTAGTTGTTCGAAGCTCATATTTTGATGACTATCGAGATATTTTTGATAATCATCAACCTTGAATTGAGATAGAGCAATGCTGCTTAATGCAATGAAGAGCAAAATTGAAATTAATGTTTTCATGATGTAGTCTTTCTATTATAATCCTTGTGAAATATCAACACATTTCTAAAAAGTGTAATTGCACTTTCCTTAAATGACACAGATTTTGGAAAAAGGTCTCATTTTATTTTAAAATAATTTGAATATTTATTCAATTTAATTAAATTGATTCACTATTTTTAATATTATTTTTTGGAGAAATTGTGGGATTATAGTTCAAAAACAAAATTAATTAATAAATATACTTTTTATCGGTTTTTATGAAAATTTTTTACACTCTAATTATAATTGTATTTTTAAGCTTTACAACTTTAAATGCTCAATGGGATACTTGCAGTAATGGTTTAACGAACTTAAATGTTACGTCGTTAGCAGTAAGCGGAAATAATTTATTCGCAGGTACTTCCGGAGATGGAATATTTTTATCCACTGACGATGGAAACACATGGTCTGCAATAAATTCAGGTTTGACAAATCTGAATATTACTACAATAGCCACTATGGATACTAATATTTTCTGCGGAACAATGGGAGGAGGAATATTTCTGTCAACGGACAATAGTAACAGTTGGACTCCAAAAGATTCCGGGTTAATTAATATGCTGATTACCACATTAGCAGCGAACGACAGCAGTATCTATGCGGTTATTTTTAAAAATGGAATAGTTTCTTTAGACAGCGGAAGCTTTTGGATTGCGAAGGATTCAGGATTAACAGACCTGCATGTGTTATCATTACTAATTAAAGATACTATCCTTTTTGCAGGCACAAATGGTAGTGGAATATTTCTTTCTATAGACAGCGGTAAAAGTTGGAAACAACAAAATTCAGGATTAACAAACATGGAAGTTATGACTTTTGATACTATCGGAACAAATTTATTAGCGGGTACTTATGGCGGAGGCATTTTTCTCTCATCAGACAACGGTAACAGTTGGAATGTAAAAGATACGGGATTAACAAACTTATACATCACATCTATAAAAACAAACGGAAATTATATATTTGCCGGAACATGGGGTGGAGGTATATATCTGTCCTCGGACAACGGCAATACTTGGGTTGTTAAAAATTTGGGATTAACGAATTTATTTATTACATCATTTATAATAAATGGAAATTATATCTATGCAGGAACTAATGGAGGAATATTCAAAGCAAAACTTAGTGACTTTGTACCTGTGAATGTTAGTGAGAATAATAAAAAAATAAATTACCTAATCTATCCCAATCCTGCCGGCAATTTTCTGATTGTTCACAATGATAATATGTACGAAAAAGAAATTAGCATTTATGATATGCTTGGGAATAAATTATTATCGGTCAGAGCAGAAAGCTCAGAAACCCGCCTGGATATTGAATCATTATCAACAGGAGTGTATATTATAAGAATTGGTGAGCAAACGAAGATATTCGTTAAAGAGTGAGCAGTTTAAAGTTTCTAAAGATTTAAAGTTTGGATTCCAGCATTCGCTGGGATGACAAAAAAATAACTACTAACTCCTAATTCCTAACTCCACACTATCTCAGTAAACCAGCTTAAAGCTTTGATATAAAGTTTTAATCGGAATATTTCCGATAGTTTTCTTATAATTATCTTCCTGAATTTTCTGTGCGGCAATGATTAAATCCTCGGATTTGATTCCGTCATGGCAGGAGTTCCATGCTTCGAGAAAGGCTGATAAATGGTCTGTGGTACGGATTATTTCACCATCAAGAGGTGAATATTTATCCTCATTATATTTCAAGCTTATGTCGTTAATTGTGATTTTGGAATCTTTCACTTTCTTATTGATAATAACCTTATTCGCAAATTCATTTTGTGTGAAATATCTTAATTCTTCAACCCAGTCTTCTTCGATAAGAGGATAGATTTCCTTTTCTGCAAGCTCCTTTTCAAGTGTTTTGATGAGCTTATCCAAATCGCTCGATGAAGATTTAACGGGCGAAATAATATCTCTTGTTACCGCTTCAGGCAAGTCATGGAATAAACCGCCGAAGAAATTATTATACAATCTCTTGGGACAATTCGGCAAATCCCTTGTGAAAAAATATGAAATGCATGCAACAAGCAAAGAGTGACCAAGAACTGAGGTAAGCGGGAGTCGAGGTATTTGAGCCCAGCGAATCTGGAATCTCAACTGGCTGCACAGGTCTATAAAATTCTTTATAGTATGATTATTTATAAGCTTATTCACTCCTATAATATCTTTATACGAATTTAAATCATTAAGCAATTCCGTTTCTATTTTTATATTCTGATAGCTTTGCGGATTGGCATGGCGAATAATCTGGAACTCCCAATAGCTTGCGTAAATATGTGCCGCTTCAAGTATCCTGCCGCTTAATGAATATTTTTCCGGCTCAACAAGAAGGAAGTTTTCAATTTCTTCTTTTATGACTTTATCTTCAATTTTTGGTTCCAGTTCGCTGAAAATATATTTATTCAGTTTTTGGAAAACATCTTTGTTCTTTTTGATTTCACGGTAAATCGGAGATTTGATATCGGATATTACAATCCTTCGTAGAAGTTCATAGATTCCGCCTTTAATGACCTCCTGCCAGTCGAATTTATTTCCTGCATTTTCTTCATATTTACCGAGGCAGTAAGCAATAATCATTTTGTGAGCATGTTTGTCCATCTCTATAAGGTCCATCGGGCGGATTCTGTCATTCCATCTTTGTATATGGAATGCCCGGAATAATTCATTTACAAGCGAAAATGTCACTATCATATTTTTCTCATCTTTAAATAATATTAAAGTCTATTTATGTTTTGGACGACATTGTTGCAATTCTCTTGTCCCTGAGATGCTTTGCCACTTCTCTCAGGTCAACAACTTTATCGGCTTCGTCAACAATTTCGACACCAAGAATTGTTTCGAGAACATCTTCCATTGTCAACAAACCTTCTACGCCTCCATACTCATCAACTACAATAAATAAATGCTGACGTCTCTTAATGAATCTATCGAGTGCAATATCAAGTTCTGCATTTTCGGGTATAAAATATATATCGCGTGCAAGCTCCCGCAGCTTTTGTCCTGATTTTCCCGTTAATGCGGCATGATATACTTCCCTCGACATTGTGTATCCGATAACTCCTTTATCCAAAGATTCACCTTCCCAAACAGGAAAACGGGAATACATT
>JBEKWK010000036.1:0-13173 GCA_049513175.1 FCB group bacterium | reverse complement strand
ATCATCCAATGCATGTATAGCTTTCCTTGTCTGCTCGATTATCATGTTTGAATTATTAGCAAGCTCCCTGTTTATAATATGCTCGGCTACCATAATAGAAAGAGAAACAAGCGATTCCTCCAGCTTGTTCAATTCCTGTATATATTGATGCTTAAATTCATTTACAAGATTTTCAAAATGTTTTGCCTGTTCGAGATTAGCTTCCATCTCCGCTTTCACCGATTCAACTCCATCCGAGAAACCCTTTTCGTAGGCTTCATCAATTTGAAATTTTGCATTGGAAACG
Source organism: FCB group bacterium (assembly GCA_049513175.1). Taxonomy (GTDB): domain Bacteria; phylum Bacteroidota; class Ignavibacteria; order Kapaibacteriales; family UBA2268; genus JBEKWK01. The sequence continues at coordinate 12,887 of JBEKWK010000036.1, read as the reverse complement.
GGAATTTGCTGTTCAGAAAGCTTATCGAGAGATATTTCAAGAGGTTCGTTTGTGTGTGTTATTAAGATTTCCTGTGTAAAAACATCTATGATTTGTTTTTCCTGTGAATAATCGTAATCGGAATTGTCATTGAAAAGGCTACCAATGCCTTGTCTTGACAGTTCACCCGGAATGTAAGATGAAATGTCCTTGTCTTTCAAATCCTTTTGTGGGATTATTTCTACTCTTTGCAAAGGTTTGGGGAATTTTATGTAAACCTGGCTCATATTAATTCTTAATTCTACTCTTATTTCCTTAAAATTAAATTTTAATTATTTCCCCTCCTGAGAGGTGATAAAGGGGTGTGTTTCCTTTTTTACACAAAAATATCCTCTTTTCCTCTACCTCCTATGGCAATTTCTTCTTTATCCTCGAGGTCTTTAATTATATCAACGATGCGGATTTGTGCGGCTTCTACTTCTTTCAGCTTGACAGGACCCATAAATTCAAGCTCTTCCCTTACAACGTCTGCGGCACGTTCGGACATATTCTTGAATATTTTCTGCTTTATTTTGTCGTCAGATATTTTCAAAGCCAAAGCTAGGTCACGTTTGTCAACCTCACGGAGAATCCTCTGGATGCCTTTATCGTCAATAGTAACGATATCTTCGAACAAGAACATTAATCTTTTTATTTCAATTGCGAGATTCATGTCTTTTTCTTCGATGTTTTCAAGCATGCTTTTTGCAATTGCATTATTGCTTTTATTAAGTATATTGGCAACAAGCTGAGCGCCGCCGGCAATAGCCATATCCTGTGCTAATGTAGTTTCCGCAATCTGGTCAACTACATGCTCTATCTGGGAAAGAAGCGTAGGCGATACTTTTCCGAGTTTTGCAATACGCAATACGGTTTCTGCCCGTAAATCCTCTTTAAATTCATTAAGGACTTCCGCAGACTGGTCAGGCGGTAAGTGAGATATAATCAAAGCGATGGTTTGCGGATGCTCTTTTGAGAGAAAATTAGCCAATTGCTGGGGGTCTGCTTTTTTAAGAATATTAAATCCTCTGACAGTAGTCAGAACCCTGATTTTTTCGACAATTTCCCTTGCCCTTTCCATACCGTAGGTTTTTTCGAGCAATACCTGTGTAAATTCGATTCCGCCTTCAACTAAGTAGTTCTGGGCAGTCATCAATTGGTAAAATTCCTCTACCACTTCCTCAACTACATTGGGAGCCATATCCTTTAAACTTGTAATTTCAAAAGCAATGGATTCCACCTCCCGCATATCAAGCTCTTTAAAAACCTTTGCCGAAACGTCCACATCGAGAGACATCAAAAGGACTGCCGCCTTTTGCCTTCCGCTTAGTTCGCTTATATTTATATCTTTTTTCTTCATATTTCAGAATTATCTTTAAGCATTTTTCTTAATCAAATTTATCTTAGAAAGGTCATTCTGAACGTAACGAAGTGAAATGAAGAATCCAGAACCCGCATGAATACTGGATTCTTCGCTTCGCTCAGAATGACTCTCTTATTTTTTTTAAATTTTTAGACAACCGCATTGTTAACCATGTCTTTTAATCTTTACCTTTTACTCTATTCAGAAAATTTAAAAATTTATAATACAAATATATATAAAATATCAATATATTATAATTTATCTTGGTGGTTTTTCTTCGACATCCTGTGACAAAAGCATTCTTATCAGCTTAACGGCATCACCGGGCTGGCTTTCAATATATTCCTGAACCTTATTTTTTAATTCTATTTTCAATAGAGATTCTTCAGTGAAGCCGCCAAATTCACCGCCTTCAAGTCTTGCCCTTGCTCTTGCCGCTAAAGTTTCCTTATCTAATTTCTGACCCCCTTCTTCTTCTTCATCATAATATCCGTATCTGCCGCCGCCCCTGTCACCTTCAAGCATCATCTGGTCGGGCAGTTCCGCAGGAAGCAAAAGCATCTGGTCGTCATCCATTACAAGGTCGTGCAGGTGTTCTTCTTTTACCTCATCTTCCTCATCTTCCATTCGTACTGAAATATGGTCAGGCAAAGCCAATGCAATTCTGAGCCTTTCTTTTATCGCCTTCGATTGCAATAATCTATACATTATGATTACTGTAATAAATATTACACCAAGAAGAATTAAGAGTTTAATATTATCCGGGTCTTCCATCCATGGGGTTTTCTTTTCTACTTTTAATGATTCTTCCTGCACCGATGTATCGAATGGAACGGTTAAAACAGAAACCTGGTCGTTCCTGGAAGGGTCAAAACCGATGGCATTTTTAACGACTAAAGTGAGCTTTTGCATATCTTCATCGCTTCGAGGAGTATATTGAAGCGTTTTATTACCGTTTTTATCTATAACTTTCGTTGTTCCGTTAATTAATGTAGCAACAGAGAGCCGTTTGATTGTTCCGACACCTTCGACGATTTTCTGAACGGATTTTGTTATTTCATAATTAGAAATGGTATTTGTCTGGGTTTTCGCAGAATTAACAGCGGGATAATTAAGAGAATCAACAGAACTGCTCTGCTCGTTCATCTGCTGTTCACTTCTTACTACCTGCTTTTCAGGGTCATAATCCGTGATAGTTTTCTCTATCTGAGTGAAATCCAAATCAGCATTGACCCTTACTTCCGAATTTCCTTCACCCAGCACCCCGTCCAACAAGCTCTGCACTTTGTTTGTGAGATAATGCTCAACATTCATCTGTTGGAGGTATTGTTTTGCCGTCATACCGGCAACAGTACTTTCATCGAGCTGTACCTCGGATAATATCTTGCCTCTCTGGTCAACAATAGTAACATTATTCGGCGACATCCCTTCCACACTGCTTGCAACAAGGTTTTGTATTCCTACAATGCTTGATTTATTTAATGGTCTCGTTGATTTCATGTGAAGCGTTACCGAAGCTGTTGGTAGTTTCTGGTCTTTGTCGAAAAGGGCTTTTTCGGGAATAACGATATGCACTCTTGCCTTCAGTACATCATCAATCGTACCGATTGTCTTAGCTAATTCCCCTTCGAGAGCTCTCCTTAGATTTAATTTCTGGACAAATTCCGACATACCCAGATTTGTTTTGTCGAATAATTCATATCCTACAGTTCCGGATTCCGGCAACCCCTGGTTCGCCATATCGAGGCGTGTATCATATAATTTGGTTTTATCTACAAGTATAGTGGTTCCGTTATCTTTGAATTTGTATGCAATTTCCTTTTCCTTTAGCTTTTCTACAATTTTGGAGGCTTCTTTTTCATCTAATGAAGTGTAAAGGACAGCATATTCTTTATCAGTAGCCAAAGAGAAAAGATACACCAGCCCTACTATTACAACGAGTGTAACGAAAATTATAATGACTTTCTGGAAAAAAGGTAATTTATTGACAAAAGTTTTGGTCTGATTTATAATTTCATTTTTAGCCATAAGTAATCAAAATATATATTAATTAATGCCTGTTTTATTCCTTTTTATGTCTGCATAGTGGAAATTTGCTTGTAAAAATCAAGGAATTTATTCCTTATTTCCATGAGCAACTGGAAGCTTGTTTTTGCCTTTTCGGTGGCAATCATAACATCATGTATATCAACCGGTTCGCCCTTGAGCATTTTTTCACCCAAAGCACCGGCATCTTTTTGAAGAGAATTTGTATCTGAAATTAAATCTTTAAGAGTATTGGCAAAAGTTACTTCTTTTTGCGGCTCGATTTCGAGATTATTATTCTGCTGTTGAATTAGCGGTAAAAACTGCTTGCCTGTTTCAATACCATTTATAGACATAGTTGAATCCTTTCAATTAATTTCTTCCGTGAATCCCCCGAAAAGGTTTATATAAATCAATACTAAAAAAATTATGACGGTACTATGCTTTGCCGTCCACAATCACGCCTTTGCTTATATCCTGTGTTTGTATTTTGCCGTTTCTCGTGAATAAAATGTGCTTTTCAATCTGGTCTGAGTTTTCCGGGAACATATTAATAAAAAACTGCCTTTCGTTCTCGGAAATGCCGGGTTTCGAGTTTTTCGATTGTGTCAGACCGTTCCTGCTGTTTTCGACTTTGGTCTTTATACCGTCGTCAATCTTTGTCAGACCTGACGAATCCTCGACAATCGGTTCTTTATATGCATTTAGTCCCTGTATCTGCATTAACACCTCAATATTACATCACAAAATTATTCAATAGTATAATAATTTCAAAATATTTTTTCAAATAAATATAAAAGCCCTCTAATCCATCCCCAAGCAGGAGCTTGGGAACGAGAGCAAAATTAAATATCCAAAGAATCACGAGCCATATTTTTCGCTGACTCGACAACATTTGTATTTGCTTCAAAAGCCCTCTGGGCTGTAATCATATCAACCATCTCGGTAACTATGTTAATATTCGGCATCAGAACATACCCGTTTTCGTCCGCATCGGGATGAGACGGGTCATAAACCATGCGCGGAGGAGCAGTATCCTTCGCAGTCGTTGCATTCAAAATCTTATTTTCAGGATTTTCATCTACTGATGATGCATTTGGTATATGCTCCTTTGCCGTCATAGACAAAGTAATCTGCGAGCCGAGTTGCTCATTAAAAGGAGAATCCGGTACCGCTCTTACAAGCACCACATCCCTTTTATACGGTAAGCCGTCGGGACCCTTTGTAGTATTGGCATTTGCAATATTTTTAGCAACGGCAGAAAGCCTCATCCTTTGGACGCTCATCCCCTTGCCGCTGATATCAAAAGTCGAAAAAACGTTTTCTGCCATAATTTTTCCCTTTTATTATACCCTTGTTCCCGAAATAGCCGACTGCAAACCCTGGAAATAAGCCTTAACCGCCCTTGCGGCGAACCTGTATCTTATCTGGTTCTGTGCTAATTGCGACATTTCCGTGTCAATATTCACATGCGATTCCCCCGAAAAATATATTTCCGCCTTTGGAACGGGAGGTGATTCCACTTCAGCTTCAGGAAGAGTTGACGGGTCATTGCCTATGGGAATATGCATCTCATCGGTTGTAGTCCCTTTTGCAACCATAGTTTGTGCTTCGCTGAAAAACTCCTCAAACTTCACCGATTCCGGTTTATAATGCGGAGTAGTGGCATTCGCAATATTCTTTGCGATTGTCTTTTGCCTTAACGCATAAGCATCCAGCCCGCTGTTAAGCAGTGGCAGTCTTGCTTTGAACAAAAAATCACGATAAATCAAACCATTTACCTTTCCAAGCAAATATATATTATTTTCATTGGAACAACTAACAAAATCAATGCCAATTCCAATATTTCCATAAATTTATAAAATAAAAGGTTTATAATTATTAGGCAAGCCTAATGTTTTTTTTCAATGTATGATAATGTTAAACGTGGTCTATTTTAGCCATAATAGCGTGTTTTGTGGATATTTTGTGGAAAAGTTTTTTATCCACCCTCTTTAATTCTCCCGCCAGCGGGAGATAATGAAAAATCCCGGAAATTTCCGGATGAGCAATCCCTATGGGATTGTGATGAGACAAGAAACCGCCTTATTTCAGATGAACAATCCATAATGGATTGTTTTTATATACTGAATTACTAAGTAGATTAAACACCGTAGGTGTTTTTCATCTGTAACAGCAAGTTCCACCAAGTATCCTCAACTCCGTAGGAGTTGCTCATTTATGGTACAATTATTGCTATAGATATATATACTGTAAGTTGTTATGTTATTTAGGCTTAATGTGTACAATTTTATGTACAATTTGTAAAAAAAGTGTACATTTTATTGGACAGAATTATGTTTTTTGCAATTAAGAATCTCATTAAGTTAGGAATTAGGAGTGTGGAATTAGGAGTTTTAAAAAAAATTAAGAATTAAAAATTAAAAATTAAGAATTTTATAAGAAGAATAATTATGAAAACAAAAAATACCTTATTTATCTTGTCAGTGCTGTTCCTGTTTTCTTTATTGAATTTTACATCCCTTAATGCACAATGGGTACAATGTAATAATGGTCTCGGTGGTGGTAGATTATTTGGAATGGCTATAAATGGAAAAAATATCTTTGCCATTTTTTCTACATATGCTGGATATGAAGGGGGCATATATATGTCTTCAGATAATGGAAATAATTGGATTCCCAAAAATAATGACATAACTGATCTTGAAATAAGAGCAATATTTGTAAGCGATACTAATATATTTGTCGGCACTGAATTTGGCAATATATTTTTATCAACAAACAATGGTGATAACTGGATACATAAAAAGGTTTTACCTATTGAAACCTGGATTACAACCTTAAACATAAGTGGTACAAACATTTTAGCTGGAACCGTTGATTCTGGAATCTTTTTTTCAACTGATTTGGGAAATAACTGGATTAAAAAAAATGAAGGTTTACCATTTAATATTATAGTAATAACAAGGAACGAAGATAACATTTTTGCAGGAACTTATAGTTCCGGAATTTTCCGATCCACAGATAAAGATAGTAATTGGATTTCAGTAAATAATGGATTAAAATATTACTATGTAGCATCCTTTGCTAAAGATAGTAATAACTTATATGCTGGCACAGAAAATGGTGGAATATTTTTTTCTAATGATAACGGAAATACTTGGTCTTTGTTAGATCCCGGTATTGATGTTAGTTTAGTACTATCCTTATTAATAAAAGATAATTATATTATTGCAGGTACAGGATCTGGAATAATTTTATCTAATGACAAAGGGAAACATTGGTATCAAAAAAATACAGGATTAGATTTAATTGTACAAGCTGTAATTATTAACAATGAATATATCTTTGCAGGAACGAGTGATAGTGGAATATACAGAGCAAAACTAAGTGACCTTGGTATTACAGATGTAAAAGAGACAAACCAAAATAATGAAACCATAATCTATCCTAATCCTGCTTCTTCCTCTGTCAGAGTGAAGTATGAATCACCAAGCTATTCGAAATTACAAATTTCAATTTTTGATTTGCTTGGTAATGAAGTTTACAGTTCTTCCGAAGATTGTAATATTGGAATGAATGAAAAAACAATAGACTGCCGCAGTCTTGAAACTGGTTATTATATTATCCGGCTGAAGCAGGGTGAAAGAGTAAAGGCAAAGCCGGTCTTGATAATTAAGAATTAAAAATTTTTACAAGAGTTCATTAATGAGCAAAAAATAAGGATTTATGATTTATCGGGGAATATTATTTATACAAATATAATTTAACAACCACAGAATATCAATATTGATATTATAAACTATCCACAAGGTATTTATTTTTTACAAATAAACAATAAAGTCTATAAGTTTATTAAATAGGAAAAAAAGAAAAATTATAATGCTTAAACCTTATTTTCAAGAATAACCTTAATAGCAGATTATTTAATTGTCATATAACCTTATTACCTTATTTGTGAGATATGAAGGTAATAAGGTAGAAAGCGAGGTAGGGAATATAGCTATTAAGATTTATTTTGAAAATAAGGTTTTTAACCTGTAGTCAGGAGTTGCGAGATGAGGAACAAGGATTTAAAAAATAACCACAATTAGTAATTATTAATTTGTAATTATTAATTTGCATTCAATATGAGTACAAATAATAAAAATTTCTTGTTTTTTGTTATGGGGGACAGCTTCGGCGGTCTGGAAATGCAGACCGTAAAGAAAGCTAAGGATGCCGTTGAAAGAGGACACAATGCCATCGTTGCCTGTACAAAAAGTTCCAGAGTTGAGAATTATGCGAAATCTCTCGGTCTGGAAACGGAAAATATCAATATCAACATTAAATACATAGACTTATTCGCCGCATGGAGACTATCACAAATTTTTAAAAGGCATCATATTGATATTTGCATTGTCGGCTCTACAAAAATACTAAGCATTGCTGTTTATGCCAAGATGCTCAGCAAATCAAAAACTGCCGTGTTTTTATTCCAGCACATGCAATCGGGAATAAATAAAAAAGACTTTTTCCATAATTATATATATAAAAACCTCGACGGAGCTATTGTCCTGACAGAGCAAATGAAGCAGATGCTTCTCGATACCACAATAATTGATGAAAAGAAAATAGCTATTATTCCTCATGGAGTAGATTCAGACTTGTTTAACCCGGACAAATATAATAAAATCGAATGCAGAAGAAAATTCAATCTACCTGAAGATAAATTTATCATAGGCTATGTGGCAAGGATTGACAGGCACAAAGACCAGATTACGTCAATAAGAGCATTAGCCGAAGCAAAACTTGAAAATGCCATTCTTGTATTTGCAGGCAGTATTGATGATGTATACAAGGATTATTATGAGGAACTGAAAAGCGAAATCGAAAAGTTATCATTAAGCGAAAAAGTAATCTTCCTGCCCTTTACAGACGAAGTCCCTGCATTGATGAACAGCTTCGACATATTCGCAATGCCATCCCGCTCGGAAACCTTCGGCTTAGTGATTATCGAGGCAATGGCGGCAGGTTTGCCCGTAATTGCCGTAAACAGTGGCGGAGTGCCGGAAATCATTACACACAATTACAACGGCTTCCTTTTCGGGCAAAGCAATGTGAAAGAATTGGCTGAATATTTCAGATTATTATACAAAGATGAGAATTTAAGGAAGCAAATATCTGAAAATAGCCTGAAGATAGTTGCAAAAAATTATGATTATAAACGGCAGACGGATATGTTTTTTGAGGTTTGTGGTAAGAAGATATAGTTTATCTTTGAATAATAAAAGATTTAAATCCCGGCTTAAGACCTTGTTGCCCATTTTTAGTTGAGATTTCCGCTACAATAAAATATGCACCTGTTGAACACATCTCTATCGGCAGAGATACAATTTCGCCAGTATGAGTTATTGCTCTTTGCAATTCTTTACCAACGATGGAATACATAATAAGTATTATATCCTGATTACCTTTCCCAAATTCAGACAGCGGTAATTTTGCTGATACATTAACTAAGTTCACTGCCGGATTTGGAAAAACATTTATATTTATTTCATTATCACTTGTAAATAAAGTATCCGATGGATATATTACCTCTACATGTAAAATCTTTGCCTCTCCGGGCAATAAGCGAACAATGATAATACTATCACATCCAACTAAAGTATCTATCCGGTGGGTAAAGGGTGCTTTTCTATACCAAAAAGAGTCGAGCCAGGTACCGATACCCAATTCTTTCACTCTTAATAATTTATATGGACTATCTCCGGTTATTTGATTTCTAAGTGGAATCTGTAATTCACGGCATCCAAGGCGACGCCACCACAAATTTTGCCAGTATGCCGGAGTTTGGTATGAATTGTCACTTAAACGGTAACCACCTTCATTTGCATATTTATCAAATTCGGCTGTAGAATAAAAATATAGTGACATATCTTTTCTGTTTTTTAAGGAATCTAAGTGCAGTATGAGCGGGTCTGTACGTCTGTTTTGTACCGCAATATAGTAGGACGATTTAAAGGGGTCTGGACCGGGATAATCTGTTGGATCAACAAGACAAGTAATATCATAAAAACTCGAATCGTTTGGCTCATAGTGTGGCATTCCGTTAGCTTCAATCGCTCCGATTCGCCTTATTTTGATATTATTTAAATCTATAAGGCTGTTTAATAGATTTGGGTTATGTTGGTTAAATATGGGATCTTGAATATACCAGTTTTTAAATCCATGTGCATACCAAGCCGTTAGATGGAGATTCATTAAGGTATCTTGAACTGCTTCTATCCATCTATTCAACTTCGTTGTTTCCCATCTGGCAGAAGCTCTTCCTACATACATTCTATTTTGGCTGATAGCCAATGTATCCCATAAAATTGAATTAATATTTAAAAATTTCGTAAATGTACTTGGATCTGAAGGAAATTGTATAAAGTCACCACCAATTAATGAACTATTCAATAAATCATCTCCTGTGGGTAATTCATTATGAGTACCATTAAAAGATGCCATTCCTATTGAACCAAAAAGTAAATTACCATTTATATCTATGTTGAAATCGGAGGTTCCCCACCAGTAATCTAATCCTTTACAACCAAGAATGAGAGGTAAATTATTAAATAACCTTACTTCTTCTCCCGTCAAAGGTCTTCTCTGAACAAGGTAAATTTCCTTGGTAATTGTATCACCATACCATCGCTCATTACTAAGCCACATATTTGCCCACCAGGGCTTATCGGAAAATAAGAAACTATTTTTCGTATAAAAATTTTGATAAAGTTGTTTTTCCATTACCGACAAAGGGCTTTCACATAGATAATAACCGTTTGGGTTATAATCACAATTTTCCCATATATTATTATTCGGGAGAATTGGTAACGGTACATGGTCATAATACCAATATGAGCCATATATACATCCGTTATTTGTAGGATATTGATGTATCAAAAACGATTCATATTCCGATTTCAAAGTATCTCTGTTGTATGTCGTATCAGCTTTCCAGAATCCGTAATATCCGTTTTTATAATTGAAAACTTGTTGAATAATATCTCCGGAATTGGACCCTTGACAAGTCGTATAACGATTAGTCTTTCTGAAATATGGTGCTGCTACTTCTCTACCCATACCAAACGTCGGACCGAGCCATAGTTCAGGAAAATCCAAACATTGCTGGTATTGAGGGTAATAAAATGGGTCAACTTCACTTGCTCCCATATTATTTACCAATTTATTAAAATATCTTTCTGATAGCCAGTTCTGGAGCCAAAATTCGTCAATGCCGTAAAAGCGGTGTATTCTTAAATCAGGACGTACAGCTTGAAAAGCATTGAGCATGTGTGTAAGCGAATCGTTAATTTGTCCATCCAGCTTGCCTCTCAGGAGGTCTTGGGCATGGGGACATTCATATCTAAGCCAATTAACAGAGACATTAATATTACCGCAATAATATACCTCCAATCCCAAATGGCTTATCTTTGTTATGTCTTTACCATTCCTGCCTTCATCTGTTTGAAGGTATGGATTAGGTGAATTATAAGGATCTAATATAAAATAACCCGATAATGTAATATTTGTACCCGGGTTGCCCATTGAATTGATTTTTAGCATTTTACCTGTTATTGCAATTAATGTATCACTTGTTAGAGTATCCCTCCTTGCCAATCCTCTGTAATCCGGGCTTGTACGTACAGACCATAAATGAACAGTATCTGTGGATAAATTATTTGTAACTGGTCTCTGATTGAATTTTATATAATATTTTGTCGTATTATTATACAAATAGTACGGAACTTTCAGTATTAATACCGTATCATTTTGGTTAATAGGCGTTATTGTTTCAAGTGTTTTTAGATTAATTGATAAATACCAATTTATACCGTTTCTATCATTACCGCCTTTCAAGGGATTCATTAGATTATTTGTATCAGTTACAGCATACATCCCAATCATCTCATCATCGGGCCAAGGACTACTCAAAACAAGAGTAGGACTTGTAACACCATTTTTGTTTAGTTGGTATTCGAATCCTTTGAAAGAACCTATATTCAAATCAATATTCTTGAAACCAAAGACACGTCCTTTGTCATCATTAGATAAAGGAGTGAATTGTTGTGGGTCAAAATTCGGATTTGTATAAAAAGTTACCACAGGGCTATACTCAATTGCAGGGGCCTGAAGTATGCTATAATAACAATCACCTGCACCAACATAACCATTTTCGATTAACAACCTTTGACTTTGTGCATATTGATAGGATGGTGGGGGCCAATCCCACGGAAGCCAATCAAACCCATGATTATTAAAATTTATCAGCATTGCGTCGTCAAGTTTACTATCTATTGATGCCCAATTCCAGGATTTGATAAATTTATTTGTATGTTTTTCAAGCATGGTATTGGTTGTATCAATAACAGGCAGTGGGTCTTTTATATCCTGAGCATATAATGTTATTGATATTGTAAATATTATTAGTAATATACCAAATTTTAGTATTGTTCTCATAATTTATCTATTGCCTTTCAGTCAAGAGTTTCCTCCTAAGTGAAAGTAAAAAAAATTTTATGACTAAATAATCTTTCCATATTTAATTAATATTCCTCTTATTTCCAAATAAAATAATTGCGAAAATTCATGCAGATTAAATATTTTTGTATTTTCAAATTAAATTGTAACCAAATTCATTTTAAATTGTTATTATTATAAATAGATTTATTAAATAATTGAATAAAAATATGAAAAAAATATTAATACGTATTATTCCCTCGTTCCAAAGCTCCTGCTTTGGAACGTATCATGATTGTTCCCAAGCGGGAGCTTGGGAACAAGTTCTCAAAAAATTATTTATAATAATGATTTTATTGTGCGGCGGCTTCCACTCCCTCCGGGCAGAGTATAAGGTCGGCGACACCACAAGCTTTTGGTCTGTGTCCTATATTGACTGGTACAGCGGGAACTACCCGAAGCAGGACCATATCCCCGCCGTCTGCAAAAAAGTAGGCGAGCAATGCTATGTGTTTATCGAAAAGAAATACGTTGACTCGATTCCCCAAAGCACAATAGATTATTATGCAGGGCAGTTCGATACCGTTTACTATCCCCGATTGACACCGCTTTATGGTCCTGTTCCCGATATGCTCGACCACGACCCGCGGGTCTTTCTTTTCGTAACCTATAATGACTGGTGGTCAGGATATGAAGACCCGACTAGCGAACTGCCGGACACTATGACTATGCGTATCTGGGGCGTTCACAGCAACGAGCATGAAATGCTGTATTTTTCGACAATATGGTTTAAACCGGAAAATGTATGTGCAGTCGCCCATGAATTCGGACATCTACTTCACTGGGGACAAGACCATTCCCCCGAACCACCGGACAAGCCGGTAAAATACTGGGAGGATACATGGGTGGATGAGGGTTTCTCGACATTCGCACAGGATTATCTTTGCAGTGATATAAACCAAAAAGATGTGCCGGATAATGGCTTTTTTTCGGTTGA
>JBEKWK010000035.1:0-13187 GCA_049513175.1 FCB group bacterium | reverse complement strand
TTGAGTCATGCCTCTGAAAAAAGGTGGACTAAGTGGTATGCTATCCTTTGAGACAGGCTTGCTAATATTTATTATAGCATATACTAAGAATGAGTTCTGGTCCTTTTTACCAAATACAGGTTTTATACTTGCTGAAATATTTGGAGAGAATTTTCTCATATCTATTCCCATCCGATAAAGGATATCGAATTGCTTGGTCAAATTGTTAAATCCCGCAATATAAGAATACGCAATAGTATCATTCATATTTAATATTTCTTTTGTTTCGAGCCCAATCACCGCACCTAATCCCGAATTAATATTCAGATTCTGAGATAGTGTGTCCAATAAAATGGAAACTCCACTAATACCATAAACAGTCTCATCAAATTGATTTGATGCTGCAGTTTTTCCGGCTGCATCGAGTACAACTATTTTATTTCCGATTACAGCTACAATTTCGTTTGGTGTCCAACTGAAGACAGGTGATAGTTTTTTATTATCGGTAATATTTCCTATTAGTGGTTGTACATCCCCATAGATTGCGGGAGAAGACCATTTAACAAAGAAAGAATCAATATTTTGATGGTCAGAGGATTTTTGTAAATGAAGAGTTCCTTCAGGATTTCCATCAGGATATAGCCAGTTTGCTGGACTGGCAGGCTCTTGTGCAGTTGCATAAATTACATTACAACTTAAAATTACTAATAATGTATAAATAAGCTTAGACAATGTTTTAACTAATAAGAATTGTTCGGGTTTATTCATCATTTTTATTAAATAATCAGTAATATTATTTTCAGAGTGTAATTTAATCAAATTTTCACAATTATTTAATTATTCTATTATTCAAATATAAAAATATTCAAAGAAAATCAAAATCCAAAATAATTTTTAAACCAATTTTTATTTTAAACAAACGTTTTATTTTGTTGAATGAAGAAGAACAATATATTTATACAATCTATCCAAAATAATATAAATGAATATAAAATTTTTGCTATTCAGTTTATTTATAATTACAAACTATTTCAATTCATTTGCAAAACCTTTATTTGTAACAACAAGCTACCCGATAGCTTCAATCATAAAAGAAATAACCGGAAATTATGCCGATGTAGTGAGCCTTGTCCCGCCCGGAGCATCGCCTCATACCTTTGCCCCTATACCTTCTGATGTTGCTAAAGCACAAACTGCTTCCGCATTTTTTTATGTCTCTCCTGAACTGGACGGCTGGGCGGCAAATTTACCAACAAATAACAAAATAAAAATTATGGATATATTACCAATGGAATTTCATCAATACTTTAAAGGAGAAAATTCAAATTCTAATCTGAACACAAATGATAAAGTTGAAGACCCGCATTTCTGGACTGACCCAATCACAGTTAAGGCTCTTATCAGGAAATTAACAGAAATGTTAGTTAAATATGATAAACCTAATGAAAAAACATATTATGAGAATGCTCAAATTTTCGACAAAAGGCTTGAATTATTTAATTGGCAGATTGAAAAGATTTTAGATCCCAAAAAAGGAAAACCTGTTTTTTTATTTCATCCATCATTTTTATATTTTCTAAAAAGATACGGATTAGTTTTTGGTGGTGTTGTAGAAGTTGACCCCGGCGTCGAACCTTCTTCAAGGCATACCTATGAACTTGTAAAAAATATTAAAAAATCTGGTATTAATGTAATTTTTGCAGAACCTCAATCACCTTTAAGTTCTGCAAGGGTTATTGCAGAATCGGCAGGTGTAAAACTTGATATATTAGATGATTTGGGTGGTATACAGGGAAGACTAAATTATTTTGATTTAATAATGTATAATGTTAAAGTTTTACAAAAAGAATTGAAATAAAATTTTTTTATATAAATCACTTGTTATAAATTTGTAATTCTTTACGGCGTGTAGCGCAGCCCGGTTAGCGTACTACTTTGGGGTAGTAGGGGTCGGCAGTTCAAATCTGCCCACGCCGACAAGGATTTAAGTGCATTTGCAAAATGGATAAGTACAATTTAATTACGGTTTACTGATTTTGGTTTAATTTCTGGATAAAATTAACCTGAATTGTACTTTTAAAAATTTTTTAACAACCCTGTTCCAATTTGTTCGTTGATAAATCTAGAAAATTTTGAGATTATTATTTTCAGACTCTTAAAATGAGATGAATAAATTAACCTCAGGTTTTATTCTGATAAAATAGCATAATAAATAAATTTTAAAAATTATTTGTTCTGCCAAATGGGTTTCCGTTTCTCTAAAAAAGAATTTATACCTTCATTAGCATCATTTGTTTCCATAAGTTGTTTTATATATTTATTTTCTAATTTCGGTAAATCTTTTTTAATAATTCTATTCAATTTAATTCTCGATGCTTTTACAGCAAAACGAAGTGATGATGCACTTTTTGGCAGAATATTTTTTTCAATCCATTCCTGACACGAAGTTTCCATTGCTGCTTTATCATCGCATATTTCATTTACCAGACCGATTGCTTTTGCTTCTTCAGCAGATATTGTTCTTCCACTAATTAATAATTCATCAGCATATCCGGAACCGATTTTGTATGGTAATATTAATGACGCAACCGGAGCAAAGACACCAAGAACAATTTCAGGTTGCCCGAACTTTGCAGTTTTATCGCATAAAATTACATTACACATTATTGCAAGTTCCATGCCGCCGCCGAGACATTGCCCTGAAACTTTGGCAAGAGTGGGAATAGATAAATCAATTAATTCATAAAACAACTTGTTAAAATTTGAAAGCATAATAGGGGCATTCTCTTTTGTATGCTCTTCGACACTTGCACCAAAACAAAAATGATTTCCTTCCCCTTCAAATATGATTAGCTTTAAATCATTATTAGTTTTAAAATCCAAGAATAGCTCATGTAATTCCTTCATCATACCCGAATCGAGAATATTCCCTTTACCATTAGACAATACTATTTTAGATACTGATTTATTATGCAGATATTCGAATTTTATTTTTTCCATTTTTTTCTCTACTTATTTATATTGAGGAGAAATTGCTTTAATTAATTCATCATTCCATTCATGTCCCTCGGCTAAAAGCTGTCTTAATTTAACAAAATCACATTCTTTGTCGCCCTTGGGTCCTTCATTGAAAGCTCTGAAACCGGCTTTCGCTTCAGTCATCATATTAAGTGCAAGCCAATCACGGTTGCTTTCTTTGTTTTTATCCCAATGTTCCAATTTATGTTTTCTAACTGAATTTAAAGTTTTGCTTAAGCAATTCGGCATCGTTAGCATTAAACTTGTGCAGATTTCTTCTACGGCTTTATCTAACAGCGAAAGGTCAACCACACCGGTTTTAAGAAGATTTTTTGCATTTGACAATTCATCTCCTTCTTTCATTTTACCATAAATTATTTCGCCTTTATCATTAATCCACTTATCAGTATGAACCATAGGATTCGGTATAAATTCACCATCAATTTTCAACGCAGGAACAATTTTTGTAAGCAGACCGAAACGGAAAGCTTCATGGGCAGACCATGGTTCGCAAACTGTACATGAGTACATTGCATTTTCGACACCAACAAACAGAGGCAGAAAATCCGTGGAACCTCCTTCTGGAGCACTACCGTGCTTTGGACCCGCTTGTCCGAAGCGTGCAAGGTCCTGGGCAATGGTAAAATCACAAGCCATTCCAATTTCCTGTCCGCCTGCAATTCTCATACCGTTTACCCTGCAAATTACAGGTTTATCATTCATAAGAATAGCCGATACCATATCATTGAATAATCTCATATACTGCTTATACTCCTGCGGATTGGCGGAATAATATTCTGCATATTCTTTAGTATTACCACCTGTGCAAAATGCTTTGTCTCCGACGGCTGTGAAAACAATCGCCACAACAGTTCTGTCATTCGATGCCTGACGCATAGCTAAAATTACTTCTTTTACCATATCGGTCGTATAAGAATTGAATTGAGAAGGATTATTTAAAAAAATCCAGGCATTGTAAATCCCTTTGCAGGCTTGTCCTTTGGCATCGAGACAGGGACGCTTTTCATAAATAATTCCGGTATAATTATTCTTTTCGATTAAATCATGAGATGCTAACATTTGAATCCCTTAATATATTTATAAAATAAATTATTATATTATTCTTATGATAATTTAATTTTTATTATCTTTACAGTTGAAAGTTAAAATATTATGAAACACTTTATTTGAAAATTTAATTTAAGTGAATAGAAAAATAATATAATAAAAATTTATATGAAAAACAACATACTTTAATGCCAAAGAAAAATAATTTTCAAGTTTACTAATTAAAAACTTTGACAACAACACCTTGAAGGAATAACTAAATCAAAATGGCAACTTATACTGTACAAATATTGGTTAATAATCTGCAAAAGCAACATTTTTGTTACAGCAAATAATTGATTTTTTTTCAGTTAAGTTAATTGTTGTTTTGTAAAAAAAAATATATTATTTTCTAAATTAAATTTTTTTTCCAAAAATATAATAGTAAAATTATGAATCTTGAAGGTAAAACTGCAATAGTAACAGGTGGAAGCCTTGGTATAGGTAATTCAATTTCTTTAAAGCTTGCCGAATACGGGGCAAACGTTGCCTTAAATTATCGTAAACATAAAGAAGAAGCTGATGAAACTATTAAACAGATAGAAAATTTTGGTAAACAGGGACTTGCTATTCAGGCTGATGTTTCAAATTTTTCAGATGCCGAAAAGATGGTTAATGAAGTTATTTCCAAGTTTGGAAGGATAGATATTTTGGTAAATAATGCTGGAATAAACTGGGATGGGGTAATTTGGAAAATGACCGAAGAACAATGGGACAAAGTTATAGATATTAATCTTAAAGGTTATTTCAATTATATTAGAGCAGTTGCACCTCATTTCAAAGAACAACAATCCGGAAAAATAGTGAATATAACTTCAATTAATGGATTAAGAGGAAAATTCGGGCAATCTAATTACTCTGCATCTAAAGCTGGTATCATAGGTTTTACAAAAGCGGTTGCAAAGGAATTAGGGAAATTTTCAGTCAATGTTAATGCTGTCGCACCCGGTCTTATAGAAACCGATATGATGAAAAATGCTCCTGAAAATGTTCGTAATGCAGCTTTGCAGGAAATTGTTATTGCCAGAATCGGTTTACCTGAAGATGTTGCAAATGTAGTCGTATTCTTATGTACGGAATTAGCAAGACATATAACAGGTGAAGTAATTA
The DNA here is from genome assembly GCA_049513175.1 of FCB group bacterium. Lineage (GTDB taxonomy): Bacteria > Bacteroidota > Ignavibacteria > Kapaibacteriales > UBA2268 > JBEKWK01. The sequence continues at coordinate 7,973 of JBEKWK010000035.1, read as the reverse complement.
AAGTTGATGGTGGTCAATATATTTGAAATTATGAATTAAAAATTAAGAATTAAAAATTATAATACATTTTAGCAAAAATTAAATTTTAATGGGTATATATGGAATTAAATGATATAGTTGCGATATCCGCCGTCAGAACTCCGATGGGGAAGTTCGGCGGTTCATTAAAAGGATTGTCTTCTTATGACATCGGTGCTGTTTCGATTAGAGAAGCACTAAAGCGGGCATCTATCAATGGAGAACAACTTGATGAGGTAATTCTTGGAAGCTGCAGGCAAGCAGGAAACGGACCTAATCCAGCAAGAACGGCATCAGTTAGAGGCGGAGTTCCTACTTCTATTCCTGCTGTAACATTAAATATGGCTTGTCCTTCAGGGATGAAAGCTTTAGTATTTGCATCCCAGGCTATACGTCTCGGCGAAGCGGAAACCATACTTGTCGGTGGTTTTGATAGCATGAGTACAATTCCCTATCTATTAAAAGGAGCGAGATGGGACGGCTTTAAAATGGGAAATAAAACATTGGAAGACGGCTGGAGCGACAGTATTGACCCTTTGATAGGTCAGGGTATGGGTGAAACAGCGGAAAATCTTTATGATAAATATAAAATTCCCAGGGAAGAACAGGATGAATTTGCGGTAAGTAGTCATGTAAAAGCGGCGGCGGCACAGAAAAATGGATGGTTTGACGAAGAGATTGTTCCTGTTCAAATTCCGGGTATAGGCAAAAATCCACCTATAACATTTGCTCAAGATGAAACGATAAGATATGAAATTGATAAAGAAAAAATGGCAAAAATACCTCCTGCTTTCAGAAAAGATGGTACTGTATCAGCAGGTAATTCTTGTGGATTAAGCGACGGCTCTACTGCTCTTGTAATTACTCACAGGAAAAATGCGGAGAAATTAGGTGCGAAGCCCCTTTTCTCGATTGTATCTTTTGGACAGATAGCAGTTGACCCGTCAGTTATGGGAGAGGGTCCTGCTTTTTCTATTCCTGCTGCGTTGAAAAATGCGAAAATGAATTTGGATGATATGGACTTAATTGAAGTAAACGAAGCATTTGCTATACAGGTTTTGGCTAATGAAAGAGTTCTTAAATGGGATAGAAATAAATTGAATGTTCATGGCGGGGCTATAGCTCTTGGACATCCGACAGGAATTAGCGGCGCTAGAATCATTGTAACTTTATACCATGCCTTGAAACGCATGGACAAGACTTTCGGAATAGCAGGGATTTGCGGCGGTGGCGGTGTTAGTATCGCCACAGTAATTAAGAGGGAATTATAATTTTTTTAAATAAGAATAAAAAGTCCTATTCTACGTAATATAAATTAAATTCACTTTATATTTAAATACAACTTTATAATATATATTTTTTTTATAGAGGAAAGGAGTTTTCATGATTTCCGGGTTTCGGGATTGGAAGGACAACAGGCACGAATACGCTAAGAAATGGAAGGAAAAAACAGGTGGCAAGGTTATGGGTTATTTTTGTACTTATGTACCCGAAGAAATACTCTATGCTGCGAACATTCTTCCTGTGAGAATTTTAGGCAGCCATGAACCGCAGGATGTTACCGAGCCTCATATATTCGGTATGTTCTGCCCCTTTTGCCGCGATTGTCTTGCCCAGGGGTTGAAAGGGAGATATGATTATCTCGATGGAGTAATGATTTCTCAGTCATGCCTCCATATCAGGCAAGCCTATACAAGCTGGATTAAACATATACCACAAAGTTTTTCATATTATCTGCCAATGCCCAATAATGTACAAAGCAAACATGCTATACCATATCTTACTGCAGAATTCAATCAATTTAAAAATTCCGTAGAAAACTGGACAGGTATGGAAATAAATGATGATGCTCTAAAACAAGGTATTGATATAATGAATGAGAACAGAACTTTAATGCATAAACTTTATTCATTCAGGAAAAATGACAGCCCGCCGCTTTCAGGTGGAGAAGTTATGGAAATTGCAATGTCCCAGCAGATGACAGATAAAAGAGAACATACAGCAGCATTAAAGAATTTAATTCATACTCTGGAAACCAATACTACAACTTCTACTAATAAAGGCACAAGATTAATGATTCTCGGAAGCGAAGACGATGATGTTCCGTTTATTCGTATGGTTGAGTCTGTAGGAGGAACAGTCGTTATTGACGACCATTGCGTCGGCACAAGATATTTCTGGAATAACGTATCAAATGGCGATGAAGGTATTATGCAGTCTATAGCAAGACGCTATTGCGAAAGACCTGCTTGTCCCAGCAAAGACTGGGTCGAGAGGACAAGAATACCACACATTCTCTCTTTAGCAAAGGAATATGATGTAAAAGGAGCAATCGTTATTCAACAGAAATTCTGCGACCCTCACGAGTTAGATATCCCAGCAATTACAAAAGCATTGAAGGAAGTTGGCATCAATACACTCTTTCTCGAGTTTGATGTTACTGTACCATTAGGACAATTTAAAATCAGGGTTGAAGCATTCCTGGAAATCCTCCAGGAAGAAGATTTATTTTAAATGAATAGGAGAAAATAATGACCAAACCTACATATAAAACAGAACAATTAAAATGCTGGAAAAAAGCAAAAGAACTTAGAGCGAATTTTTATAAAAACTATGCTACCGCTCATGAAAAAGGCGGTATTCGCTGGGCAGGCGGAGCATGGAGCTTCGGTGCCATTCCCACTGGTTTAGGTGACGATGTGTATCCTATAACGGGTGAGCCTTATGCAGCAGGTATTGCATTCGACAAGGAGTTTTCTATCCGTTGTCTCGAGGCAACCGAAAAGAAAGGTTATGCACGGGATTTATGTTCCTATATGCGCAGTTATTGGGGCTCAATAATTTTAGATGAATATTTATATGGTGGAAAGTTTCCGAAACCTGATTTCATGTGGCAGGACCATATATGCTGCAGCCATGCAAAATGGTACCAGGTTGCAAATGAACTTGAAGGCGGAGGTGTTCCTACCTTTAGTATTGATGTATCTGTCGGACCATACAAAGATGTTACGGACAGCAGGGTTGATTATATTGTCGGACAAATGCACGACGGTATAAATTGGCTCGAAAAAGTTACAGGCAGGACTTATAATGATGATAAATTAATAGAAGCTGTCTATAATGAATGCAGGGCAACCTCTTTATGGGCTGAAATATGCGAGCTGAATAAAAATGTTCCTGCACCTCTTGATGAGAAAACAATGTATTCTCTTTACGTTCTCGGAACTCTCGAAAAGCATTCAAAATCAGTTGCAGATTTTTACGCAGAACTTTTAGATGAAGTAAAATATAGGGTAGAAAATCAAATTTCAGCAACAGCTCATGAAGTATGCAGGTTGATGTCTGATACTCAGCCGCCATGGGGATTTCTTAACGTATTCAGATATTTGGAACAATACGGTGCTGTTTCAGTTGGTTCGCTTTACACATTCGGTTTGATAGGTATGTGGGAAGATAAACCGGACGGCTCCTGGGGACCAAGAAAAACTCCCCAACAAAAAGGAATAAAAATCGAAACAAGAGACCAGGCTTTAAGAATTCTTGCTGACTGGAATTTAAGCAAACCTGAGTGGCAGCATTTTTACTCACCACATTTGAAGAGTGATATGATGATACGAATTGCTAAAGAATGGAAATTAGACGGCGTCTTACTGCATTATAATCGAGGTTGTGAAGGATTATCCCTTGGAATAGCGGAAAATCGCTTAGCTTTAATTGATGCAGGTTATCCTGTGATGGCATTCGAAGGAAATATGGGAGATGAGCGTGAATTCGATGAAGCAAAAACGATGTCACGTATTGATTCATTTATGGAAACTTTAGGAATGAAAATCTCTTAATTGATTTACGATTTTAGATTGTAGATTTTAGATTTAAAATTATAATTATAAAATCTCAAAATGAATACATAATTATTGGTAAAAATTTAAATAATATTTGAGGGAATAATGATAAATATAGGAATAGATGTTGGTGCAAAAAATATAAAAATTGTTGCCCTAAAAGATGGACAAATCGTTGCCAAAGAACAAATTCTTGCAGGTTTCGAGACAAAAGAAACAACTTTAGCACTTTACAATGCAGTTTTAAAAAAAGCGAATATTTCTCCTGATGAAGTTGATTCAATTACTTCAACCGGCAGTGGTAGAAAAGCAGCCGATTTTGCTTCGGTAAGTGTTACCGAAGTTACGGCAGCAACTAAGGGTGCAACAAATCTTTTTCCTTCGGTTCGATGTGTAATTGATGTAGGGGCGGAAGAAGGCAAAACCATAAGATGTGATAAAGATGGAAAAATTATAGATTTTGCGTTGAATGAAAAATGTGCTGCGGGTGCAGGTGCTTTTATCGAATCTATGGCACGAGCTTTGGAAGTTAACGTTGAGGATTTTGGAGAAATTTCATTAAAATCTTCGATTGATATTCCTTTAAATGCCCAATGTGCTGTTTTCGCGGAATCCGAAGTAGTCTCTTTGTTACATGCTAAAACCGAAAAAAAAGATATTGCAAAAGCTGTCAATGACGCCGTTGCTTCCAGGATAACTTCTATGGCAAGAAAAGTCGGATTCGAAAAAGATATAGAATTAATCGGGGGTATGGCTAAGAATACCGGCTTTGTGTCAGCACTCAAAAAAGCTCTGGAATCTGAAATTATTATTCCGGAAGAACCTGAGTATATTTCAGCTTATGGTGCGGCATTAATTACTGAATAAAAGAAAATAACATTACATATTAGTAAAAGGAGAATCAATGTCACAAGAGTTCTGGAGATGGAAAGAATATAATTGGAAAAATGATAATATTGATTGGAAGTCAGGCTCCATTATAACAGGAGGAGTAGATGTAGGGTCTGTAAGTTCGCAGGCTTTGGTACTTGTTGACGGTGAAGTGTATGCTTATGCAAGTATGAGGACCGGCTCAGACAGTCCTCAAAGTGCGACTAATGCTATGAATTGGGCATTCGATGGTACGGGAATGGCTTTAAGTGATTTGCATTATGTTATAGGTACTGGTTACGGTCGAGTCAACGTCCCTTTTGCCAATAAAACAATAACTGAAATTGCCTGCCATGCACGAGGTGCTAACAAGATGTTCGGCAATACTGTCAGAACTATACTCGATATGGGGGGACAGGATTGCAAGGCAATTCGTGCTGATGAAAAAGGCAAGGTAGTAAATTTTCTGATGAATGATAAATGTGCCGCAGGTACGGGACGGGGTATGGAAGTTTTCGCAGATTTACTTTCCGTACCTATAGAAGATGTCGGTGAGCTTTCCTTTCAAGTGGAAGAAGAACCGCCTCCGGTTAGCAGTACTTGTGTTGTCTTTGCAAAAACAGAAGCAACAGGTTTATTACGTGAGGGATGGCCCAAAAATAAAGTTATTGCAGCGTATTGCTCTGCTATGGCACACAGGGTTGTTACACTTCTTGATAGAATCGGTGTGGAAAAAGATTTTGTGATTACCGGCGGAATAGCTAAAAATAAAGGGGTCGTTACTCGATTACAAAAAGAATTGGGGATTGAAACTTTAAAAAATGATTATGATTCACAAATTGCCGGAGCCTTAGGTGCCGCACTTTTTGCAAAAGCCATTGTTGAAAAAGAAAGAAACAAATAATAAGGATTCTATATGATTGCTAATTTCGGATATAAAGACGGTTCGGGAGAATTTTTTATCAGCATAGATACTGACAAATGTAACGGTTGCGGAGATTGTGTGCCGGTTTGTCCGGCAGGTGTACTCGAGGTAAGAGATAATGATTTCGACCCTCTTGCAGATAACCAAATGGCAGCAGTTACTGAAACTCACAGGAAAAAAATAAAATATTCATGTTCTGTATGTAAACCTGAAAATTATTCAAACAATTTGCCATGTATGATTGCATGTTCTTTGAACGCAATTACACATTCATGGTAAAATATAAATTATCTTTGAGAAAGGATATAAGCTGATGGCTGATATCAGCATAATTATAGATGATAAAGAGCTTACAGTTTCATCGGGGCTAACTGTTCTTGAGGCTGCAAGAGAAAATGATATATATATACCTGTACTTTGCAGTCATCCTGATTTGAAGCCCTTCCAAACAGTTGAGCTTGCCCCTTTCCTTTATCAAGGTAATACCAGAATAAAAAATGACCCTGACGGAAAAATTGAAAATGTCAAAGGGTGTGGTATTTGTGTAGTAATGGATGAAAGCAATTCAAAGTTCATACCTTCTTGTAAAACAATGGTTGAATCGGGAATGAATATTTTCACCAATTCTGAACCTGTTCAAAAGAAAAGGCGTGAAAACCTTGCAAAAATATTAGCTAATCATCCTCATTCATGTTTAACATGCAGCCAGCGTGAAGGCTGTATTCCAATGACAGATGTCTGCCCAGGCAATGTTATATTTAATGAAAGATGTTGTGAATTACTAGGACAATGTGAGATTCAAAAAATTGCCGATTTTGTCGGAATTGCACAGGAAACACAAAGATATCAATTCAGGAACCTGCCTGTTGTAAATGAAAATCCTTTCTTAAAATTTGATTATAATTTATGTATCAACTGTGGAAGATGTGTTAGAGTATGCCAGCAGGTTAAAGGAGTATATGCTCTCGGTGCGGTAATTTCAAATGGAGAGCTTAATATCGGAACAACAAACGGACCTTTTCTCATAGATTCGGAATGTAAATTCTGCAGTTCCTGTGTGGAAGTGTGCCCTACAGGTGCAATTCAGGATAAAAAAAGCCCCAGGTTGAAAGACCTTCAGGATTTAGTTCCCTGCAAAGCCGGATGCCCGGGTGAAGTTGATATACCACAGTATCTACGTTTGGTTTCCGAAGGTAAAATAGAAGATGCTGCCGAAGTTATCGGTTCAAAATTACCTTTGCCGGGAGTGCTTGGCAAAGTCTGCTTCCATCCTTGCGAAACAAACTGCAGGAGGAATGAAATTATTGGTGGCACAGATAATGATTTTAATTCAATCAATATTCGTTGGATTAAAGATTATGCAATAGTACATTCTAATTTAGAAAAATCAAAAATGCTTTCCGCACCAACTGGTAAAAAAGTTGCAGTAATCGGAAGCGGTCCGACTGGCTTAACAGCCGCTTATTTCCTTGCTCTTAAGGGTCATTCGGTTGATTTATATGAAAAAGAAAATAACATAGGAGGTTTAATTAGGTATGGCATTCCAAAATACAGGCTGCCTCAGGATGTTGTTGAAAAGGATTTAAACAGAATAAAATCGGTAGGAATTAATTTTATTTATAATAAATGTTTGGGAAAAGATTTTACTTTAGCTTCTCTTAAAGAAAGCGGTGCTGATGCGGTATTCATTGCGGTAGGGCTTGGAAAAAGTAAATATTTAAAGTTTAATGAAACTAATGAAAAAAATATTTATTATGGTATTGAATTTTTAAACTCATCCGCAAAAAATAAATTTAATAAATCACATTTTAAATCCCGGTCTGTCGTTGTAATCGGAGGTGGAAACGTTGCCATTGATGCCGCAAGAAGTGCAATCAGATATGAAGCGGATAATGTTCAGGTAATTTGCCTCGAGCAATTTGATGAAATGCCTGCTTACCCTCATGAAGTCCAGGAAGCCCTCGAAGAGGGAATCATCATTAAAACAGGATGGGGCATTTCTGAAATAAAAGATGCAGACAATAATTTAAAAGAAATCATATTAAAAAAATGTACCAGGGTTTTCGATGATAAAGGAGTTTTCTCTCCAGAATATGATGAAACTGTAAACGAAAAAGTTATATGCAATGACATTATAGTGTGTATTGGTCAGGAAGTCGGAGATGATTTTATAAATGATGAACAAATAAAAAAATTGTTCGTTCACGGCTTGATTAAAGTGAATAAAGATACTTATGAAACGGAATCGAAAGGTATTTTTGCTGCCGGTGACATTGTTTTAGGACCTGCTTCGGTTATTGATGCCGTAGGTACCGGTA